>JAVBRY010000143.1:0-5642 GCA_031547505.1 Candidatus Gastranaerophilaceae bacterium
TAGAATTGATGACGCGACAATTGTTGTTGAAAATAATAAGCCAAAATTTTCTAACAACCCGCTCAATTTTAGCATCTCTCACTCAAATAGCATCATTATGGTTGCGTTTGATGAAAACCCTGTAGGGGTTGATGTTGAATTTATGAGAGAACGTGATTTTAAAAAACTTTTAAACTACCTGAAAGTCAAAATGAACCCGATAAATATACAAGACTTCTATAATTTTTGGTGCTGCCATGAGGCGAAAATTAAACTTCAGCGCGAAGTAACAGAGTTCTGTGTATTCAAGCTACTACCTGAATTTGTTTGTGCGTTAGCAACAAATCAATCTTCGGATATCAAGAACAAGCTCAGGATATATGAAGTCAAAAGCCCGACGAACAGTACAAACCCGATGGAGCTGATGAGTTTGAAACTTGTCAAAGAAAGCAACAAGAACGAAAACATACTGGTCAGGGCGGAAATAAACAAGGCGTCGTTGGAGTTTTTGCCGTTATTGAATCTGAAAACAGAATAATCAATACTGAACCCGACTATCAAAAATGCAGACAGAACGTGGAATAAATTTATCGACTGCCCTAAAAGGCTTAAAATTGCGAAACTGAACATTACCCCGAGCACAGGCGGCAGTACTAATATCACCGCATTTTTTGGCTTATGCAGCAATGCCAATAAAACAAACAACGATATAAATAACGGTATCAAAAGTTTCAGACAGCTTTTTCTGCATTTTTTCATCTCGCAGGAAATATCTTTTTGCGGATTAATATAGCTGACATTGCCCATTTTATTGAATATTTCGGGTGATTTAACATCATAAAGTATCATTAACGAGGCCGGTGATGGTGAACCTTCATTAATCAAAAACTCACTAAAATATGGCTGTTTCTCCTTGTCATAAATTAAGAATTTACCGAGGTTCTTTGACAGCCGCTCTTTTCCCTGCTTCTTGTCACCTGCATTTAAAAAGCTTGCATAAGAATCCAGCCGTGTTTCATAAATAGTTTTTATAAGCTGCTGATTCTCGTTTTGAAGCTTTTGTGACGGAATAAATTTGCTCAATGAAATATACTTTATGCCTGCATCATTTAATATCTCTGCAACTTCCTCTTCTCTTTGCATTAGATGTTCAATATTATCAGCAATATTAGCAGATTTAACCGTTAAGAAAGAAACATTAGTAGGCATCTTAGATACCTCATAAAAGAGCTTCTCAGCATTGGCTAGATTCTTTGTAGGTGTGTACATAGACCTAATATCGTCATTGAACTTCATATTGTACATGCCGGCAAAGAGCACACCACAGAATATTACCGCTAAAATAATATTCAGTTTTTTATTAGAGTCTAGTGAAAAATTAAGCTTACGCTTTGGTATAGCAATATTCAACTTTATCAAAGGGAAAAACAGAACAACCAATAGATATACACTCAAAAGGCCAGCTGACGTGAATACCGCAATCTGTTTCAATAGTCCAACGTTTGAGAATAATAGAGCGAGAAACGCTCCCACTGCGGCAATAATACTCACAGCAAGACTCTTCGCAAGTGCTTTTGATATCTTAGATGAATCACTCTCAACAAAATAGTGCAGTGAATAATCAAGACATATACCTATCAACGTGGTCGAAAACACAAAGGTCAGAATGTGGATTTTAGGGAATACCAGTGTCGTCGCAAGAAACCCACACAATACCCCGAATCCGATACTGGACAATATCGGGATAAGGATTTTTGCTGACCTGAAATAGAAATAACACAACGAAATAACAAAAAGCGAGGAGAGTATACAGATAAGATTTATCTCTAGAATTGACTTTGAACTCGCATTGTACGAATGAATCGGTACGCCTGTGATATAAATCTTTGTATCCTTATTATCAGACTTTTTGGAGAGCTTTTCTTGAAGCTTTACTATTTTTGCCATTTCGACATTTAGAAGCTCTGTCGAATGCGCAATCTCCTTTTTGAAATCCAGAGTCACAAACTCATAATATTTTCCACCGTGCTCAATAAGCTCTGATTCGGAATAGCTGTTTCCCTTCAGGCTCATAAGATACTCTGAAAAAACAACAAAAGGATCTTCATTCGGAGCGAGAATGGTTATTCCCATAGGGTTATAAAGCTTTTCCAAGCTTTGCTTTTCGAAGATATCATATTTCTTTTCTTTTAATAACTGCCTCGTTTGAGGAGTAAGAAAATTGTGAGGATATTGTTTATAATCATCGAGAATTGTACTGTAGTCATCCATTTTGAGCTTTGACTTATCAAGTTCTTCTAGAAATTCTTCTTTCGCATCCTCGATACTGTCATAATCGTCACTCTCAAAAAGGATATTTATCCGTGAAGAATACTTGTCGCTCAAAGACATCAAAAGCTTGTCTTCCTGCGAATCAGTCAAAATAGCGCTCAAAATCCCTGCCTCAACAGGTTTTATGTGAGTCAGCCCTGCAAACAGCAGAAATACAAAAGACACGACAAAAAGTATTCTTAATAAAATTATCTTTTTCATAACTACAATTTCGCCCACATCTCCTTATATTTCAACCCTATACTTCAGCCCTATACTTCAACCTTGAGGGGGAAGTTTTCAACATAAAGCTCATATATTCCCTCAGGTCCAAGGTCTTCAAACGCAATCAACTTCGCTGATTTTACCTTCTGAGCCAAATAAGCAGAAATTCCGCCGATAGCCGTGAAGTACTTTCCTCCGGCTTTTTGAATCTCCTGTACGGCTTCTTCTGAGCGTTCTCCCTTGCCTATCGAAGCAAGAAGCCCTTTGGTATAGAATTCTTTTGCATATTTATCCATACGAGTCGATGTAGTAGGTCCGACAGGCCCTATAACTTCACCCGGTGCAGCAGGACAAGGGCCGGCGTAGAATATAATCTTATCCTTTAAGTCAAACGGCAAAGTTTCATTGTTTTTTATCATCTCTGACATTCTCTTGTGCGCCGCATCCCTTGCTGTATAAATAGTCCCGGTGAGAAGAATCTCATCGCCTTCTTTTAATGAACGGATTTTCTCAACTTCATCTGTATTTATCGAAATGCCTTTGTCAGTCTCCACGATATCAATAAAATCAATATTGTTTTCTTTATAGATTATGTTTTCACCTTCTATGCTGCATCCGGCATGGCGTGTTGAGTGGCAGTTTATTGTAACCGCAACCGGCAAAGAAGCAATATGCGTCGATGTAGTGATAACATTTAAATCCAGAATATCAGTAGTTGTCATGCCTGCCTTTGAAACAAGTTCAGGATAAACTCCGGCAGGCATCGCACAGTTATTGTCACCAGGTAATTCTTTATCGAGATACTCTGACAACTCCTTATTTAGCGCGCTATCACCCTGTTCAAAAAACGCTTTCTTGGATAACAATGCGGCTTTATCCATTGTTCCGCCGATTCCGACCCCGATAACAAAAGGAGGACATGCCTTTTCCCCGGCGTTGTTAATCGTTTGTTTTATAAATTCAAATATCGTCTGCTTTTCGTCAGTGGGCTTGAACATCTTGATTTTACTGAGGTTTTCTGCTCCTGCGCCTTTTATTAACATATCGATTTTAATCGAATCCCCCTCTGTGAACTCGTGATAAATTATTGCAGGAGTGTTGGTTTCAGTGTTGTTACGGTCATTTATTGCATCTTTAACTACAGACTTTCTGAAATAGTTTTCCCCGTATGCTTGTTCAACAGCTTCGTTTATTGTCTTGTCGATAAACACGCCTTCGTATTTCACCCCCATGCCTGTTTTTACAAAAACAATAACTTGTCCGGTATCTTGGCACAGAGGGCGTTTTGAAGAAAATGCAATTTGTATATTCTTTAGTAAAAGTGCATCTTTAGGCGACTGAGAATATTTATACCGTTTTGCAATAATATTGTACAAAGCACTGTTATAGCTTGTGTTTGCCTGTACACAGAGTTTATAAACAGCCTCTTTAACAGTATTTGTATCAACGATTCTCATATCTATTCCTATATTTAATTCCATTGGGCATTTCTCTATGATATACCTGATAAATGCAAGAATCAACACCTAATAGGTTGTAAAACCGACACTTATTATAGGGGAATTTTACATAATTAAGTACTTTTTACATATAGCAGTGCGGGCTTATGGTTCAAGAATAAAAAAAAGCCACTCAGTTGAGTGGTTTGTTTTCTGCATCCTAATGGTCTCTTTTGTGTTTATTATTTAGGAGTTTTATATGTGTTTCGGGGTTATTAAATATTTGCTAGTGTTATTAACTTAGTCTCTTTTATGTTATTTAGTGTTTCGGCTACACTTAAACCCTACCACTTTATTATGACACTATAAAAATAAATGTCAACCCCTAATTTTAAAAAATATAAAAAATAATTCTAAACGCACTCAAAGAAAGGTTATTCGGTAAAAAATTCTTTGTCATCCCGGGCTTGACCCGAGCTTGAGTCGTTGACGACAAAGGAGTCATACGAATCAGGATGCTTGAACAAGTAGATCTGAACCAATTATTGCTTTAATGTCCATTCTGAATTTTAGATTGAAAACTACATCATAAGTTCATCAGATTTCGCATCACGACCGGGTCGGTGCCGCAGTGCGGAATGACATCAAGTAGGATACTCGCCATCCTTCTACTTAAGCAGCCAGTCTCTTACTACATCAGCAACGTATGTAAATGAAGTTTTTACTCCCAAATCTTCAGGCTCAACCCTCTTACCGTAAACAATCACAGGTACCTGTTCTCTTGTGTGGTCTGTACCTTCAACAGTCGGATCACAGCCATGATCAGCTGTGATAATCAAAATATCATCCTCTTCCATCGCAAACATAATCTGCGGCAAGAACACATCAATCTCCTCAAGTGCCGCACCATAACCCTTATAGTCGTTTCTGTGCCCATAGAGCATGTCCGTGTCGACGAGGTTCGTGAATATCAGCTCACAGTTAGGGTTTTTCTCGCTTTGGTTAATTCTCAGGGTTTCTAAATCTATCTCTCTTTTTACCGCAGAAAGAGTCAGTTTCAAGCCTTCACGGTTTGTCCCTGTGTGAATGGCATGCGAAACTCCTGACTTAACAAATATATCTTCAATTTTGCCTATCCCAAGCACCTGTCCGCCAAAATTCAGTATCTCATTCAAAAGAGTCGGCTTAGGCGGCTCAACTGAATAATCTCTTCTGTCCTTGGATATACGTGTCGGCTTGCCGTCTACCAGGTGATAAGGCCTTGCTATCACTCGAGATACATTGTTATCCCCGACTAGTATCTCTCGTGCTATCTCACAATATCTATAAAGTGTTTCCAATGGAATCACATTCACATCCACTGCTATCTGAAAAACGCTGTCCGCACTTGTGTATATAATAGGAAACTTTGTTTTCTGGTGTTCTTCGTTTAGGTCTTCAATTATCTTTGTGCCTGAAGCCGGATAATTTCCAAGAATCCCGCCGCAGTTTGTTTTTTTGATGAATTCATCAATTGTTTCTTTAGAAAAACCCTCAGGATAAACCTTAAACGGTTCATCCAATAAAAGCCCCGCAAGCTCCCAATGGCCTGTTGTTGTGTCTTTCCCTTTTGATTTTTCCTGCATAATCCCATGCTTTGCACAAGGTTTCCCAACAGGTTCCACTCCTTGTGTATCACAGATATTACCG
>JAVBRY010000110.1:0-3720 GCA_031547505.1 Candidatus Gastranaerophilaceae bacterium
TAGTGCCGCCTTCTCGGGTAAATTTGACAGCATTAGATATAAGGTTCGTCATAACCTGCTCGATACGCTGAGAATCGATATAGGTAGAATCTATATCTTTATCAAGATCAAGTGTGAATTTGATATTTTTTTCTTTAGCAAGGTTGTCAAACGTATTTTTTACAAATTCAACAGGCGAATTAATGTTTGATTTTTCATAGCGATAATCCATCTTGCCTGCTTCGATTTTAGTCAAATCGAGAAGGTCGTTAATGATACCTGAAAGCCTTGTAACATTGCGCTTTGCTAGGTTCATAAACTTGTCCATCGTCTCGCTTATAATACCGGCTTTGCCGCTCAACATAATATCAAGAGAGTTTTTAATAGCAGTCAAAGGTGTGCGAAGTTCGTGCGAAACGACCGACGTAAACTCAGACTTCAAACGTTCCAGCTTCTCAAGTTTTATGTTTGTATCCTTAATTTCTTCATAAAGAGCCGCATTTTCTAAAGGCAGAGAAACCTGTCTTGAAAGGGTTTGAAAACACGTTGTGTCTTCTTGTGAAAACTCTGTTTCTCTAAAAACTTCAATAAGCCCGAAAAACTTTTCACCCACATTTATCGGTGCAAAAAGGTTGTCGAACTTTAGGACATTCAGGTCATATTCTTCTAAAGGATGCTTTATGTTCTTAATCACCCTGATATCTTCAACATTAATGTTGTATGGAATCTGTTTTTTATCGAACAATGCACGATAACTCAAAATCGCACGCATAGTCAAAGAATGCTCGAGTCTCGAAGAAATACCATAGAGTGAGTTGATTATCAAATCGATATTTTTTTCATTGTGAAAAACAAGAGTCGAAGAAAGCGAAAAGCTCACACTCTTCTCTAAGCCGTCAATCATTATATTTACTAGCTTCTCTTTATCAAGAGAACCCGCAAGCTGCGTGCTTGTATTATACAAAACGTCGAGCTGATAAAGACTCTTTGCCAGCTCATTGTTGTTTTTTGACAGAACATCAAGCGACTTTTTCATCTTCAAATTCGACAAAATCGTAGCACTCAAAATCTTTTCATCTAAAGGCAGGGTAAGATATGCATTAGACAATTTTAAAACATCGGAGCTGTCTTTAGCTGTGTCGACTATCGAAACAACGAGAATATTTTCAGTGTGCACATAGGCTTTGAGCTTCTTGCACAGTAAACCCGAATCCAGCGAAGATATGTTTGAATCTAACAAAATAATATCCGTAAGATTTTTTTCCACATTGCTGAAGATTTGTTCTTCATCAACACAAACAATAGTGGAAATACCGTGATGGGTTAATGTTTCATCAATAATGCTATTTTGTTTTTTGTTATCCGATATCAACAATACTTTAGACATATCAATATCTTAGCACAGGCTTTGGCTTAGGGCTAATTTTTTCTCTTGTTTATAATTACACAATTGTCATACCGCTGTGTGATTTTTGAATGCAATATTTGTATAATTCTGAGCGGTATCTAAAGTCATAATTTCAGACCCCGCTCAGACAAAATCAAAATAATTATTAAATTTAACGCAGCGGGGTGACAGCAAAAAAATTAATTGCTCAATAAAATACAACAAAAGTACGTGGATAAACATTGACTTGTGACATATTATTGTGGAATGGAAAATTATGATATAGATCTAGAAGACAAAGAATTAAAAAGCGTAGGGCTGGAGTTGATGTTTTTGACACCTGAAAAATGCACCAGCGAAGACGGGATTTCGGCTGTTGAATTGGCTAAAATACTGGAGATTCCACTGGATGTAGTAAAGAAAAAACTGCGCATTTTACAAGAGAAAAAAATCATACGTGTTCGAGGCATAAACCCCAAATACTGGAAATTCGACGATTTTCAGTTTCAACGTATGGATGAGGATGATGAGGTCTATCAACTACTATGCAGTTTTGATGATGTCGACTTTGACAGATTTTTTAACTATTAGACACATTTTACAAACTATCGCCGCCTCGGGCATCAAGTTTTGAGTGCGATGATGATAATGCCCCTACGGGGTCTCATATTAATAACCATGAGATCGCGTAAAACACTAATCATTTCAATTCTCATAATTTAATGCCCGCGACGGCACAGCGTATAGCTATTATTTAGCATCACCACTCATATTTAAAGAAATCGTATGAATATATGATTCCCATTTTAGTTATGCGGGTTAAATTATATTAGGTACCATCATCTTAGGGCGGCGGATAATTTTTAATGAGCGAAGAATTAGAGTATAATTCGTATAACAAGATTAAAAGGCTTTCAGACGAAGAGCTGGAGAAACTCTGGCATGATTTTTTAGCTGATAAGTCAAATAAGAAACACAGGGACACGCTTATTGTGCAGTATATTTACCTCACAAGATACGTTATCGGGCGTATAAAAATGAACCTCCCGCCGACATTTACGCTTGAAGATATTACAAGTTACGGGGTTGAAGGATTGATAGATGCGATAGAAAAGTATACACCCGACAAAGGCGCAAGGTTTGAAACCTATGCATTGATGCGTATTCGTGGTTGCATCATTGATAAAATAAGAGCCCAGGACTGGGTTCCAAGAAGTACAAGAAAGAAAATTAAAGAAGTTAAACTAGCTTCTGAAAATTTGAAACAAAAACTAGGCAGAGCACCAACATCTTCTGAAATTGCAGAAACAATGGGCATTGAGAAGGAGAAGGTCGAGGCTATTCTTGCCGATGATACTCAGGTAGCATCACTATATGACAAAAAAGGCGCTTCTGAAGAGAGTGTAGAGATTATAGATACGATTGAAGATGGTAACTCAGTAAATCCGCTCGAACAGCTCGTCGATAAGGACGTAAAAAAAGAACTTCAGCAGGCACTGAGGCGTTTGCCTGAGCGAGAAAGAATGATTATGGTACTTTACTACCATGAGAACATGACACTTAAAGAAATCGGTGAAGCTATCTGCGTATCCGAATCAAGAGTTTGCCAGCTGCATGCACAGGCAATTATGAAACTCAAGAACATTCTCACCTCAAGCAAAACAGATCGCATGAGACAGAGTATAGTAGGTTAGTTTTACTTAGACCTTGATTCAATATAAAGGTTCATAAACTCTATGTCGTCATAGTCGATATAAGCTTGCTGAAAAAGGTTTTTTCCGCACTTGATTGTAAGTTGGTTATTTCCGACTTTTGCAAGACCGGGCGGTATTTTTATCTGTTGATTGTCACCATTGAGGTGTATTTCCGCTATTTTATTCCCGTTAAAATAAATCTCCGGCGGTGAAGCATAAGCTGTTGTAACTCTGGATTGCCCCATATCTCTTGCCATTTTTGTATCTATACCGATTATGGAGCCTATTACAAGAAACATCTGCTCACTCGGGTTAATGGTTTTTATTTGAATGTTTTTTGTGTAATAAGGTCCTATGGCTTTGACTCTGAACTCACCGGCATTCGCTGAGTTTTCGGAGTAGTTGTCATCTCCTATGTGATACATTTCTTTGTCGATAATAATATCAAGCGGGTTCGTCTTTTCAATACCGACAACTATCGGTTTTGCAAGCGCCTGTTCGTCAACAGTCAAAGAAAACGGCCTGTATCCGGGCTTATCAACTGACATGATAGTCGGAGAACTGATTTTCGCACCAAGTTCAAACTTACCCTGATTGTCAGTTTGCGTTTGATAACCTTTAGACGGAATCGTAATTTTGGCAGCATCAATCGGATCTCCG
>JAVBRY010000148.1:0-11688 GCA_031547505.1 Candidatus Gastranaerophilaceae bacterium
GTCGCAAATTTCATAAGATATATATTTATGTTATTTGATTTTTCGGGATTTAGATACAGTGAATACGTCGGAGCACATATCACACAATTCAAGCTTTGGATATTTGACTTAATGCGTATACCTCACCATCTTGGTGTGTCGATGCCCGACAACAATGTAATAAATAATGGACTTATAGATGTAAGAATGGGAGCAGGTATTTTAGGATTTCTTCTGTTTTTGCCTTGTACAATCATTTCTATCATTTTTATTTGCTTGAAAAAATCTTCAAAAAAAATATCTTGTATAGCTCCTTTTGGCATTCTGTTTTTTATAAATCTATTGTTCATGTCCGGTATGTTGGGCTTTATGGTTTTCAGTGTAAGGTTTGTTTCGTTTTTTATAATGCTATCTTCTCCGGTTTTGGTGTTTTCGTACATGAAAAAGAATAATTTAATAAAATTATTAATACTGTTTTTTGTACTTTCATATATGTTCTTAATAAGTACACACTTGTCAGCCCGCAATTTTAAAGATACTTATAAAGTTATAAAAAAGGGACCTACCTTAGTTGATGCAAGAGAAACCATGAGATGCGCAATTTATAAAAATTATGAAGGAGAGATGCCTTTTTGCGGCTTGAAAAATATATTGAGCACATATCCCAAAGGCTCCAAAATTGCTATTATATCAAGCAGCCCTGACCGTCTGTATCCTGTTAAAATGCTTCAATTCAGAGGATACACAATAGATGTGCTCTTACCCGAAATTTTGGATGAGTACGATATTACATCTTATGATTATATAATTAGAACAAACAATGCAAATCACAGTTCGAATTTAATACATCCAGAGCGAGCCCTCACTGATTATGTATTGAAGGGAACTAATTTTACATTCTTGCATAATCGTCCTGCAAAATGTCTTTATTGGGGTAAAAATAATATGGCTGTCACAAAAGATGATATCAGACCGGTGACGTTTGTGACTTGTGTCGTAAAAGATGAAGAGTTGAATAAATTGGGATTTGAATATTTCCAAGGAGTCCATTATCTCTCAACATATAGCGATAACACTAACATAATGGCGTTTTTTAAGAAAAAGGCAAAATAACAAAAGCCCTTTCTTGGCGAAACATGTTGATTTTTCGGGATTATTTTCAACACCCCATGACTTTTCGTAAGTTTCATGGATGATACAGCTATGCAAAAATCAATTTTTTAGAGGATAGAGTTAAAAATTCTCATGCGGTAAGCTGTCTTTATAACATAGACTTTCTATAGAGTTTAAGAGGTAGGTTTGAAAAAATTTAAATTTAGATTGCAGGTTATCCTGAACATGAAGGAAAAACTGCTGGAAGAAAAGCTTTTGGAGCTTGCGAAAATCCAGCGTACTTTGCAGGACGCCAGAGCAAAACAAGCAGATTTAGAAAATTACAGAAGCGAGATAAACGACGCACTTGTAGCGGTTTATCAAAGCGGCAACGAGTTGAACCTTGTTGAAATCCAAAGATACAAGGATTTTACTAACAAGCTCATTGTCGATATTTCGAACCAGAAAGTAGTTATAAAAAATATTTCTAAAGTACTGGAACTTAAACGAAATGAAGTAAACGAAATTTTAAAAGAAAAGAAAGTACTGGAGAAATTAAAAGAAAAACAACAAAGAATGTATTATCTGGATTTCGAACGCGCTGAGCGAAAAGAGTTGGATGATATCACTTCTTCAAGGTACCGAATCGCATAATTAAAGTAACTACAAGCAAGTTGAGTATGAAAGAAAAATATGACTGCAGAAAACACAAGTATTTTAAATAGTATGTTATTGCCGCAAGCAAGTATAGGTGGGGCAGGAATGGGTACAGCCAATACTCTTGGTTCGGCTGTTGGTACTACTGCGCCTAATTTGGGTGATACAACCTTTTCTAATTTACTTGAACAATTTGGTGTAACTGTTCCCGGTGTTACTGAAGGATTTTCGGATGAAAATGTTCTTCAAAATGTTATCATTCCTCCGGCTGAAGAATTCACCGCCGATACTGATGCAGTAGATGAAGTTATTGTTGCTGATGAAGATACATCGGCTCAAGAAGATGTAGTACAAGACGATGCACCGCAAGATGACATTGTGCAAGATGACTCTCAAGCAATTTCTGATACCATGTCACAAACTACACCGCAAGTTGTTCCTCAGGTCATTATTCCTGAAACAACCACACCCACTGTGACACCTGAAACAAGTATTTATACTAATCCAACTGAGGACATAGCACAAGATACATCATTAGAGGTTGATGTTCCTGAGACAGAGGACCTTAATATCAATCTTAAACGTAAGCCAAATACAGATAATACAAGACACAGACAAGATCACGTAGCTTCAAGAGTTACTGTTAATACTACTGCCGAAGAATCAAGTGTTGCAGCAAACACCGAATCTGTTGCTCAAAACGTTGCAAAAGAAGGCGAAGTGGTTGTTAAGGTTTCTGATCAGGTTGCTGCTTCAGCTAAGGAAGCGGCTACTGCACAGGTACAAGATATGTCCGCTAAGGCTAAGGATAAGGCAACTGCTAATTTACAAGAAGCTTTAAAAACTGACACAACTGTTGTTGATGTTAAAAAAGGCAAGGCAGAATCTGATTCAAAAGGCAATTTTTCACAGAATAATGCCAGTGAACAAATTATAAAAATGTCTGTCGAAAATACACAGACCGATAAACCTGTGAATCCTGAAAATTTTGCTTTGAATCTTGATAAGCAAACAATGGTTCACAACCCGCAAACTTCAGTTAACAATGTAGTTGCTCAACCTAAAGAATTAAATAAAACAGATATAATGAATCAAATAAATGCAAAGCTGCCGGATTTACAGCAGAGTGAATCAAGCAGAGTTACGATAGTTTTGAAGCCTGAAAATCTCGGCAGAATCCAGCTTGAGCTTTTTAATTCAGGCAACGGAATAGTAGCGAGAATGCTCACTGATAATCAACAAGTGAGAGAATTGCTCGATAGAAATATGGATGCTCTAAAAACCCAGCTTGGGTCACAAGGTGTCAACGTAAATAACATCAAAGTTGAAAGTGCTCATCATTCATCTAACAATGCGATGAATTTTGACCGTGAACAATTCAACCAAAATTTCTCAAGAAACCATGAAAACCGTCCGGAGCAAAACCAGCAAGCTTCTCAAGATAGTACAGCATCAGGCGAGGATGTCTCATCTGAGGAACTTGCATCCATAGCAGGAACTGATAAATCTGAATCTCAGATAATTCACAATGGTAAAGTAGATTATAAAGTATAGATAATAAGGGAGTAGAGGAAAAATGAGTAGTGGAATAAGAGATCAACTAACATCAATGCAAAGTGCGACAGCACAAAAACAATTGGCTGAAAGACTGGCTAACGGCCCGTCACAAGAACTCGACCAAGATGCATTTTTAATGCTGATGATGGAACAGCTAAAACAGCAAGATCCGACAAATCCGATGGATAACAGTCAGATGCTTCAACAACAAGCTGCATTTACACAAATCAGCGAACTTCAAAAAATGAACAGTGCTCTGAGCCAAAACAATATGATTTCACAGGCAGCGTCGCTTGTAGGTAAGGAAGTCACAATAATGAATCCTGATGACCCTACGACAACAATTACCGGTATTGCTACTTCAGCTAACTTCTCATCCAACACAGCTACTGTAACTGTTAACGGAAAAGAATATCCGCTCGGGTTGGTTATGTCTATGGCGGAGCCGGGAACTGCTGCCGCTGCTGAAGCTGCCGCAAAAGCTGCCGCTGAGGAAGCTGCGAAAAAAGCAGCCGAAGATGCTGCCGGTACATCAGGTTAATAAAAAGATTTAATAATTCTAGACTATTTTATATTGGAGGATAAATGGGACAATCATTTTACACATCTATGAGTGGTTTGAAAGCCGCTCAAATCAAACTCAACGTTGTTGCGGATAACATCGCAAACATGAACACTGTTGGTTTTAAGCAATCAGACGTTCAGTTTTCGGATATCTACTACAACACAATTTCACCCGGTGGTGCACCGACTACTAAATTAGGGGGTACAAACCCGAGACAAATCGGTTCCGGTGTTAGAACGGCAGCTATCGCAAGAGACTTTAACTCAGGTTCTGCTGTAACAACCGGTATCAGTACTCACTTGAGTATTAAAGGAAGCGGTTTCTTCACGGTACAATCTCCTAACGGCGAGATTCTTTACACAAGAGCAGGTAACTTCACACTGGACGGTAACGGTAACTTAGTATTACCTAACGGTTACAAAGCTCTCGGTACAGACAACGCACTGAGAACAACAGGTAGCGCAGTTCCTGTTAAGATTCCTACATTGATTCAAACTGAGACGGTTGCTACGCCTGACGGTGAAATGCTGAATACAAAGTTAAATGAAATGAACGGAAACGTCAGTGTCACAGCAGGCGATATCACTTTCAGAGTTAATGGCACACCTTCTGCTTCTATTAATATAGACCCGGATCTGACACTTCAGCAAAACCTCACCGCTATAAATGCTGAGTTGACTGCTATGGGTGCAGGTACTGCATCTTTAGTTGACGGTCAAATCATTATTACACCGACAAACCCTACTGATACAATTACGTTCTATAATGGTTCATCAAACTTTGTAACAGAAGTCAAATTGCAGCAAAACGACACAACAGGAAACTTTGAATCTAAAGTTTTAGACTATAAACAACAAGTTAACCTCGGTACAGATACAATCAACTCTGTTAAAGCAGTAAACGTTGATATCTATGAAAACGGTATGATAGAAGTCACATACTCTAACGGTGATAAATTAACGGTTGAAGAAGATCCTATGAACCCTGCAGGTATCCAATTCAAATACAAAACAGGTAATCCTGTAGTTGAAATCAAAGGTGCCGATGTTCAAATCCCAGTTGGCGTAGTAGAACCTGCAAACTTACAGATTCAGTTCGCAAGTTTCGTTAACCCGAACGGTCTGATTGCTGTAGGTAGTAACGCATACAGAGAAGGTGCCAACTCAGGTTTGGCTATGTATGGTTCGGTTCTCTCAGGTGCATTCGGTACAGTTAGTGCGGGTGAATATGAAGGTTCAAACGTTGACCTCGCAGACCAATTCGCGCAGATGGTTATCTCTCAGCGTATGTTAGAAGCCAACGGCCGTGTATTCGACGCATCATCACAGGTATTGAAAACATTAACATATTTAGGTCAGTAATAATTCAGTAATAATTCCTATTAACCAATAAATAAAAAGAGGCTCCATGCCTCTTTTTCCTTTTGCTTATAATTCTTCGTCATTGCGAGGAAAGCAAAGCTTGACGAAGCAATCCAGAAAACTAGCTTTTAGTAAGGTTGTTTTGTTTACAAACTCTAATTGATTCGTTCGACTGGATTGCCACACTCCCGTTGGTCATTCGCAATGACATCTAACCTTACTCCCTCGTAATCACCTTATCAATCAGCCCGTACTCAACAGCTTCTTGTCCTGACATATAGTAGTCACGCTCTGTGTCTTCTTTGATTTTTTCGATAGGTTGAGAACAGTTGTTTGAGAGCATTTGGTTGAGCATATTTTTCATACGTATAATTTCTTTTGCCTCAATCTCAATATCAGTAGCCTGTCCTCTCGCACCACCTAAAGGCTGGTGAATCATTATACGTGAATTCGGCAAAGATAAACGTTTACCTTTTGCGCCTGAAGAGAGCAAAAACGCACCCATACTTGCCGCTTCACCGATACAGATTGTACATACATCGCATCTTAGACTTTGTATTGTGTCATATATAGCAAGTCCGGCTGTTATAACACCGCCCGGGCTGTTTATGTATAACATAATATCTTTTTCAGGGTTCTCAGAATCTAATAATAAAAGCTGCGCAACGATTGCGTTTGCTGATTCATCATCGATTTCATCTCCGAGAAAAACAATTCTATCTCTGAGCAGCCTTGAAAAAATATCAAACGCACGCTCTCCTTTTGAGGATGTTTCAATAACCATCGGAATGTAGTAGTTTAGTATTTTTGAATAATCCATATAGCTCCCTTGCTACTTTTTCCCATTACCTTATTAACATAAGCTTTAATAAGTATACTTTCAAACGGCATGATAATCAATAAGAATTGCCAATACCCCACAAAAAATTTTGATGTAAAATAGAAATAACATGAAGATAGCGAGGGAACAGTGATTAAAGCACAAAAAGGTACAAAGGACATATTGCCGTCAGAGATTGCCAACTGGCATAAAATGGAAGATGCGGCTAACGAAATTTTTTCTCTTGCTAATTTTAAAGAGATAAGAACCCCTATTTTTGAAGCGACAGAACTCTTCGCCAGAGGCGTCGGCGATTCTACGGATATTGTTAATAAAGAAATGTATACCTTTGAAAAAAGCGAACGTTCTTTGACCCTTCGACCTGAAAATACTGCAGGTGTGGTTCGTGCATATATCGAGAACGGATTTTCTAGACTCCCTCAGCCGGTAAAGCTCTGGTATAAAGGACCGCAGTTTAGATACGAACGTCCTCAGGCAGGCAGACAAAGACAATTCAACCAGATTGGTGTTGAAATGTTTGGCTCTGCTGAAGCTTCAGCAGATGCAGAATGTATAAATCTTGCTATTAATTACTTGAACAGACTCGGTTTGAATGATCTTGACATTGAAATAAATTCATTGGGATGCCCTGAGTGCCGTCCTAAATATAAAAATGCACTGAAAGATATCCTTCAAAAACACTTGAAGGATTTGTGTGAAGACTGTATGTACAGATACGAAAAAAACCCGCTTAGGATTCTGGACTGTAAAGTCGCTGAATGCCAAAAGGTGTTTGAACAGCAGGAGATTCAGGATGTGATTTATTCAGATTACATCTGTGATGACTGCGCAAAACACTATGACGAACTGAAATCATTCTTGTCAGCAATGAATGTAAAATACCAAGAGAATAAACTTTTGGTCAGAGGTTTGGACTACTATAACAGAACGGTTTTCGAGATTAAATCTAATAATCTGGGCTCTCAAAACGCAGTCTGTGGCGGTGGAAGATATGACTCGCTTGTTGAAACATTGGGTGGACAATCAACTCCTGCTGTCGGCTGGGCGATGGGAATGGAAAGGTTGAACACTTTGATGACCAGTGTCGAGGCTGAAAAGCTCAATGCTTTTGTTATCTCTGAAAACCCTGTTGAGGCAATGAAGCTCACTGAAGAGCTTAGAGAGAAATGCCTAAGCGCAGAGTTTGACTATGCATCGAGAAAATTCATGAAGCAGCTTGAAAAATCAGCAAAAACAGCTGATTATGCTGTTATCTTGATGGATGATGAAATTAAATCCGGCACAGTGACAATTAAGAACCTAAAAACTTCAGAACAAAAAACGATAAAACGCTCAGAGCTGAATTCAAGTATGTTTTCTTAACTATTACACTAACGTTTTTAAATAATCATCAATGGCTTTAGCAGCTTTTTTGCCTGCGCCCATCGCATTGATGGCGTTAGATTCACCCACAGGGGCAACGTCTCCTCCGGCATAAACACCGGGGATTGAAGTTTCGCCTGTTTCTTCATTGACGATAATATAGCCCCATTTGTTTGTATCTAGTTCAAGCCCTTCATTTTCGGCGGACTTTTGAATAATCGGGTTTGGACCTGTGCCCAGTGCCACGATTACTGTATCGACATCCATATCAATAAAGTTCCCGGTCGGAACAGGCTTTCTTCTGCCGCTCTCATCAGGTTCGCCAAGCTCCATAACCTCTAGCTTCATACCATTTACGTAGCCTTCTTTTTCGTATATTTCAACAGGTGAGTGAAGGAGTTTGAAGATGATGCCTTCTTCTTTTGCGTGGCGGATTTCTTCCAATCTTGCAGGAAGCTCGGCTTCTGTTCTTCTGTATACTATATAAACTTCCTCATAACCTACTCTCATGGCCGTTCTAGCTGCATCCATCGCAACGTTTCCGCCGCCGATAACTGCGACTTTTTTTCCGACTTTAAGCGGGGTAGGCGTGTGTTCAAAGTTCGCCTGCATAAGGTTTACACGGGTTAAAAATTCGTTGGCGCTGTATACACCGTTGAGGTTCTCACCTGCTACACCAAGCATTTTCGGCAATCCTGCACCTGAACATAAGAAGATAGCATCGAATCCGTCTTCTTTGAGCTGGTTAATTGTTATTGATTTCCCAACGATTACGTTGGTTTTGAACTTAACACCGATATCTTTTAAAGACTCAATCTCTCTGTCTAATACTGTTCTCGGCAGTCTGAAAGGAGGAATCCCATATCTTAAAACGCCGCCAAGTTTGTGCAATGCTTCAAATACTGTCACATCATATCCCAACTGTCTCAAGTCAGACGCAGCTGTGATACCTGCACAGCCTGAACCTACAACTGCTACTTTTTTACCGTTATTCCCGGTTTTATTTAGCGGGGCAACTTTAGCATCTGTATTGTCACCGACATATCTTTCAAGAGCTCCGATAGCTACCGGCTTGTCTTTTATACCTAAAATACAGTTTCCTTCACACTGTCTTTCTTGCGGGCATACTCTGCCGCAGACCGAAGGAAGCATACTTGTTTCCCTGATTACATCCCCTGCTTTTTCAAGGTTGTTTTCTTTTATTGCAGTGATAAATTCAGGAATATTGATATTAACCGGACAGCCCTTCACGCATCTTGCGTTCTTGCATCCCAAGCATCTTGAAGCTTCAAGCTTTGCTTGTTCATCAGTAAAGTTATATTCAACCGCATCGAAATTCTTTCTTCTCAAATTCGGGTCTTGCTCTTGCGGGTGCTGTCTTTCAATCTTCTCCATAATTTACCTCTATTTTATCTAATGAAACTCACAATTTAGTCATGCGAATTTTTTCTTCATTATAATATAAAGATACTTGTTGGAAAGACAGATGTTGGAAAGACAAATGTTGGACATAGGATTATAATCCGTTTATAATTAAACCAATGAAGACAATGGAACAAAGAGGGAAGAAACAATGGGTGATACAAGACGCTGGTACGACAAAGACCCTATTTTAAAGGAAGCACTGGAATTATTAAGATTGCAGCCGAGTGAAACTCAGGCTGAGGCTGCTGACTATATTTTAAAATTACAAGAGCAGGTTGCTGCCGATGTAATTGAGCGTTTGTATGACACAATTACCACATATCAGGGCAAAGGAAATCGTTGGTATGACAATGACCCTGTTATGATGAAGGCGATTGAGATGCTCAGACTCGCTCCTCCTAAAATGCAGCGTATGGCAGCGTTGAAGCTTTTATTGTCTTTGGAACAAAAAACAGACGAAACAGAAACAGAATAACTTATTTTCGTTAAAAACTTTGCCGTCCCGCTATAGATTCATTTTAATTATTCTCCCTCGCCCCTTGGGGAGAGGGTTGGGGTGAGGGGTCAAGGTCTACACAATAATTAAGCTAGATGGAAAAAAAATGAAAAGTCATTTAAGAGATGTTCAAAATCTCATCGATAAAAGAGGAATTGAGATACAAAAAGTCGGCATAAAAAATGTCGATGTTCCTTTGACTATCCAAAGAAAAGGCGAAGAAAACCAGATTGTTCACGCGCGGGCGAAAATCAGTGCATCGTTGGACAGCTCTTATAAAGGCACACATATGTCCAGATTTATGGAAATGCTCAATGAGTGGAGAGAAAAAGAACTCCTCGGCGTTGACATAAAAGGATGCCTTGAAGATATTAAAACAAAACTCGATGCAAAAGCAGCAGAGTTAAAGTTTTCTTTCAAATATTTCATTGAAAAAACCGCTCCCGTCTCAAAACAAAAATCGCTTATGGCTTATGATTGTTCTTTTACGGGGATGCTTGACGGGGATAAGTATAAATTTTTTCTCGGGGTGAAAGTTCCTGTGACGACACTTTGTCCTTGTTCAAAAGAGATTTCCGAATACTCTGCTCACAATCAACGGGCTGTTATAAAGGTCTTGATAAGCTACGATGAGGATCAGCATATCTGGATTGAGGACTTAATAGCGGATGTTGAGGGCAAGGCGTCTTGTGATGTTTATCCGATTTTAAAAAGAGAAGACGAAAAATTCGTTACCGAAAAAGCATACAATAACCCGAAATTCGTCGAAGACGTCCTTCGAGATATCGTTTTGATGTTTAGAGAAAACGAAATTATAAAATACTACGAAGTGGAAGTCGAATCTATCGAAAGTATCCACAACCATGAAGCTTGGGCTTATCAGCTCGAAGTAAAGTAGGGAAGAAGTAGGGTAGACTATTGCCCACCAATAAAAGAAAAGTAGGTTGGGTCCTGACCCAACAGAAATAAATTTGTATGAGATCCTCCCGTATCAAGTACGGGACAGGCTCCAAAAACGCTTGTAACATTCTTCAGCAACTCAAGCCCGGGACGGCGAAAATGGAGTAGGGTGCGTTTTACGTACCGCCCAAGATGTTTCGTATAAAATTTTGTAACAATACCTCAATGCAAATTATCCTTGCTAGCAAAAATAAAAATTCACGATTTTTATAATTTTTGTATAACTTAATTTTGAGGATATGGAAAATGATGATAACGAGAATTGTCGGAGCAACTCCGAGTTTTAAAGGCAGAGATTTTGGCCCGAGAGCTGCTGAATTTAATTTGAAAAAAATCGGTGAAGACGTAAGCCATCGAGATACAACGGATTTTGAAGACTATGAAAAAATATCTGAAGTTATATCATTTATGGAAAATGAAAATACCAAAATTACTGAACAAAAATTTCTAACCAAGGCCAACATGGTGTTTAAATTAAATGATGGCAAAAAAGCAATAAATGTTTGGCTTAGCACTCCTTATAAATTAGATAGACGCAATGGATGGGGACATGTTTCAATTGAAGAAAATCTTCGTCCCGAAAGTCTTAATGGCAAAAATAGCCGCATGATAATGATAACTGAAGCTAACGGTCACAATATTGCCAAATTAGTAAAGGCTATAAGCCAAAAAGCAGGATGTGATGAAGATTATATTATTGACGCTATACATGACCCGTATTGGGGATACAGCAGCTGGCTGGGAGAAGATGTTGAAGCGAGATGGGGTAAATATGATATGGATATGGAACGCTCGGAGCAGAGATTTCCTGCTCATTGGAGTATAAGGTAGAATTAATCCATCAATAACCACGCTTTTGGTGAAAATTTTTCTTTGTGATAACCTAAAAACAAAGAGAGAATAGAGGCTAGAAGTATGCTGAAATTATTTAACGACTATGTTCAATCACTTGAAACTTATATTATGTTTCAAATAGGTCAGGATGCTGCGAGGCTCAAACCCGAACTTGAGGCAAAAAACCGTGCCCCGATAGCACTTTCAATGGGTGCTCCCGTCCAGGCTCCGCCGGCATTTGTAACGGAAAAACTTATCGAAGCGTTGAAACTGCCTGAGATAAATACATACTCTTCACCGAAGGGCGAGGCATATTTCTTAGAAGCTGCTGCGAAGAGAATGAAAAAAAGATTCGGTGTTGACCTGGATCCTAAGAGCGAGATTTTTTCTCTTATCGGTTCAAAAGAAGGTATCGCAAATTTTATCAGAGCGCTTTGCAACCCTGTTTGCGTGGAGAGTGAAAAAGACATTATCCTTATCCCTGACCCCGGTTATGCTTCTTATAAAGAAATGCTAAAAACCAATGGTGGCGTGGGATATCCTATTCCTTTGAACAAAG
>JAVBRY010000141.1:0-5083 GCA_031547505.1 Candidatus Gastranaerophilaceae bacterium
CCCTCAATAGATGTAGTTGAAATGGAAAATATATTTAAAAATCTGCTTGAGAAAGACGATATTAAATAATAAAAATCTAAAGAGCACATAGGCGTCTTTAGATTTTAAAAGGTCTGAAGTTAATAAATTAAGTGTCTGTGGCTTAGTGATTTATGTCATTAACAGTTTTAAAAAAAGCCCGCTTTCAATATCGAGAGCGGGTTTTTACTGTTTTTTAAACTAAAATTGTATTCAATACACTTTAACTTTAACCGCTACTGGACAATACTCACGATAACCCAACTTAAAAAGGAGTTCCTTGGGGGCGTATTCAAGACACTGCATAGCGATAAATGACTTTAGAATGTTTATAATCTCTTTATATAATCTCAACATTAAAACCTCTACCTCTTAACTGTTTTCAGAATACACCCTAAATCGACTTTCGTCAACCCTTTTCGCCAAAAAACGAATAGACGCTTGAGGTTGAAACGCGATAATTATTGTACCTATTACACTTTAGAATGTTGGGTTTTTAACATTTCTTAATAATTCTGATAAAGTCTTTATTTATAAAGGGAATCAACTCGTTATTAATGCATTCGCCGGGTAGTATCAATGGAATCCCCGGCGGATATTTTAAAACAGGTTCTGCCGCAATTTCCCCAATAGCTTCTTGTATTGAGACAGTTACAGATTCTTTGTAATAGGCCTCTTTGGGGGTTAAAGCCGTCTGCTGTACTGTCATGTCTGCAACGGCAGGTATCACACAAGATATGTCTGTACCACGCGCCTCTGGAAATGAGTTCAGCTTATTCAAGGCAGTGAATAACTTTCGCAGTTTTTTATCGGTTGTGCCCACACCTGTTATAAAAAGCAGTGATTTATTATTCGAAAATTCTTCTTCGATACCTTTTTTATTCAGATATTCGGCTATTTTTTGAGCGTTAACAGATTCTTTTTTAAAAAGAATCTTGGTCGGGTCATTGTTATTTCTATATATCTTGAACAAGCTATCTTTTTGCAGGATGTCGCTATGTTTTTCAATGTTTTTCAAAAGACTTTTTATATAGTTGCGGCCCTTATCGGAATCCAGAAAATTAACCGTATTTTCAATGGATAGCATTAACGGATACGACGGAGAAGTCGTATTGATAAGATTAAGTGCACTTTGTATTTTATCCTCATCAACAGCATCAGCAACATGCAAAAGGGCAGCCGGAGTAAGAGCACCTGCCGTCTTGTGTAATGATTGAATCGAAATATCTGCGCCTGACAGTATCGCTGGTTTTGACTTAAAATCACCGAAATTCAAAAGTGCTCCGTGCGCTTCATCTACAATTAGCGTCATTTCTGCCTTTTTAACTATTTTAGAAACAGCAGATATGTTAGATAAAACCCCTTCATAAGTCGGGCTTGTTAGTATCACAGCTTTAGCATCAGGATTTTCATTGGCTGCATCTTGAATAGATTCAGGCGTAACTTCTTCATATATATCCCAAGCAGGATTGTATTTCGGCATAACCCATACAGGCTTTGCACCTGTTAATACCAGGCCGTTGTAGACTGAAATATGACAGTTTCGGGCAATAATTACCTTATCATTTTCTTTTAATGTTGCAAGCATCGCGGCCAAAATCCCTGACGTTGAGCCGTTTGTTAAAATGAAAGTGGCTTTTGACTTGTATATCTCAGCTAATTTCGTCTGCAAATTTTTCAAAATACCCTCAGGGCACCTTAAATTATCAAAACCCTCAATCTCAGAATAGTCGCACTCGTAGACCTTTTTACCTAATAACTTTTTAGAATTTTTATCAATAAATTCACCCTGAGAATGAGTCGGGGTGGTAAAAAGAAGCCGCCCCTTACCTTCAATTTTCTCTTTCCCGAATTTTAAAATATGCTCGAATAAACTCACTGAATAATCTTCTCTTTCTTCTTTATCCTTCCCTCTCCTGTGAGGAGAGGGTTAGGGCGAGGTGGCGAAAAAGAAGCCGCCCCCTCTCTCATTTTTCAATCATTCGACTACGTCTTATGTTGAAAAATTTCTCTCTCCCAATGGGAGAGAATGGAATCTTTTTTTATTGTAGAATGAATAAGGATATACAACAGAGGAATTATGCCATAAACGCGTATAATGTGCAAAGCAGAATAGCTGAACTCACGGAGCTTATAAATAAGTACAACCACGCATATTATGATCAGGACAATCTTTTGATTTCTGACGTTGAGTATGATGCTCTTTTCAAAGAACTTGAAGAGCTTGAAAAACAGTACCCTCTGTTTAAACTTGCCGATTCCCCAACAACAAAAATAGGCATCGAGGCATCTAAAGGATTTACGGAATACCGCCACAAATCGCGCCTTTACAGCCTTGATAATACCTATTCGTATGAGGATTTGGTTAAGTGGTATGAAAAAATCCAAAAACAGTATCCGAATCGGGATGTGGACTTGGTCTGTGAATTGAAGATAGATGGCTTGGCTGTTTCTATTACTTATGAGGATTCAAAACTCACAGTAGGCGCCACAAGAGGGGATGGGGTCGTCGGTGAAAACATTACCCAGAATATAAAAACAGTGAAAACAATACCGAAAACACTGAACAAATCAATAAAAGAGCTCGATGCACGCGGCGAAATTTTTATGTCTAAAAGTGCATTTGATAAATTGAATAAAAAGCAGGAACAAATCGACGGTAAACTCTTTGCAAACCCTCGCAATGCTGCCGCAGGCTCATTAAGACAACTGAATTCCGAAATTACTGCAGAGCGTGAACTTTCAATGTATACCTATGCGGGAATATTGAACGATTCAAGCTATTCAATAACCTCGCATTCGCAAATGATGGAGTTTTTAAAAGAATTAGGATTCAATGTGAACCCTAACTACAAAAAATGCAAAAATATCGAAGAAACTGTTGAATATTGCAAACATTGGGACTCAGGTCGCTATGCTCTTGACTATGCAACAGACGGCGTAGTTATTAAAGTCGACAGTTTTGCGATTGAAGATGAGCTCGGCTACACATCACGTGCCCCGAGATGGGCGACAGCATTTAAATTCCCGCCTGAAGAAGTTTCGACTACGGTTAAAGAAATAGAAGTTAATGTCGGAAGAACAGGTGCAGTAACTCCTGTTGCGATACTTGAACCTGTGTTTGTTTCCGGTTCAACCGTTCAAAGAGCCACTCTGCATAACTTTGATGAAGTGAAAAGACTGGGTATAAATGTCGGTGATACTGTTTTGATTAAAAAAGCGGCAGAGATTATCCCGAAAGTCATTGCCGTATTGCAGCATGCCGGAGATGCTCCGGTTGAATACACGCCGCCTACAGTGTGCCCTGCATGCGGTACACCTTTGATAACCGTCGAAGGCGAAGTCAGTCTATATTGCCCGAATACATTCTGCTGCCCGGCACAGATTAAAGGCAGGCTTGAATATTGGGTCTCAAAAGACTGTATGGATATAGACGGGCTAGGAACGAATATCATTACACAGCTTGTGGATAAAGGTTGTATTGAAAATGCGGCAGATTTGTATAAGTTGGAAGTGAATGATTATCTGCAGCTGGATTTGATTGCAGAAAAATCTGCACAGAATCTTTATGATGCCGTACAAAAATCAAAAACGCCTGAATTATCAAGATTCATAAACTCACTAGGCATACGCCACGTCGGAAAAGAAACATCAGAATTGATGGCAAGAAAATTCAAGACTTTTACGAATTTCAAGAATGCAGATTTTGAATCGGTCTTGGAAATCGACGGTGTCGGTGAAAAGATAGCCCAAAGCGTCATTGATTTTTTCGCTGATAAATTGAATAATGAGATGTTGAACAGATTGAGTCTATACGGCTTAAAGCCGAAAGAACTTGAGATTCAAAACGCATCTGATATCTTTGAAGGTATGACTTTTGTTATAACCGGAACTTTAAGCGACACACGTGATAAGTTCGAAAAACTTATCAAAGATAACGGCGGGAAAATGTCCTCTTCGGTCAGTAAGAATACGAAATATGTACTTGTCGGAGAAAATCCGGGCTCAAAAGTTGACAAAGCTATATCTTTAGGTGTTACAATTATAAGTGAAAATAAATTTAATGACTTGTTGTCGGGAGCGGCAAATTAAATGAATAAAAAGTTTAATATTATAAAATTATCCGGGCTTAAAGGTTTGATGCTGATATTGTTTGTCGGCGCCTGTCTTTTGACCGGTTTTTTAGTGTTTCCGGGCTGGGTTTGTATGCACGTTTGGAACTACACAGCGTCATATTTCATGGATGCGCCTGTGATGACACTGCTTCATGGTGTTGTTTTGTGGTGTATTATTGCACTTTCACTTTATGCAATCAACAGAGGGAACTTCAGTATTTCCTTTAATTCAGTCTCTCCGAGCGAAGAGAAGATAAAAAGAATACTGGCAGAGGATTCAAAAGACATTGTATTCTCTACAAAAGATGACCCCATAAACAATATTAGTTCTATGGAGTCTATAGAAACGATTGAAGACACGGATAAAGTTACTAAGTAGGAGAAAGAAATGAGAAAGATTACTATTTTATTGGCATTATTAATGCTCGTAGGTTTTGCAATGCCTGCAAAATCAATTACTGTTACAGACAAAGAAATGGGCTTTATTACAATCAGCACATCCGTCTCAAGAGATGTTGCGCCTGATACTGCAACTATAGCTTTTTCTGTTGAAACAACAGGCAAAGACTCAGAAGCAGCGTCTAATGCAAACAAAGAAATCACTAATAAAATGATTGAAAACATCAAACCCATGCTTGATATTTTTACTAAAGGCGACTCCATCCAAACAAAAAATTTGAACTTAAGCCAGGAATACACATATGACAAAAACGGTAAAAAGACATTTGTCGGATACACAATGACAAATACTGTTTTGGTTAAAACTAAAAAACTTGAAATTGTACCTAAATTAATCGACACGGCTATCGCAAATAAAGCTACGAATGTAAGCGATTTGAGATTCTATGTTGAAGATGAAGAGGCCTTCATTGCCGATATGGTAAAAGAAGCGACAGCAAAAGCAAAGACTATTTCAGAGTTAACTGCTCAATCTTTGAACCAAAAACTAA
>JAVBRY010000224.1:0-2814 GCA_031547505.1 Candidatus Gastranaerophilaceae bacterium
GTCGATATCCTTTTAAGAATAACCCCCGGTATCGAATGCCATACCCACGAATATATTCAGACAGGACACCTGGACTCAAAATTCGGCTTTGACTTGACCCAGCTCGACGAAGCCATTGAACTGATTAAAGACGAATACACACACCTCAACCCTGTCGGCTTGCACGCCCATATCGGCTCTCAAATCTTTGAAACTCAGATATACTATGATGAAGTCGAAGTTATCCTGAAAGAAATCGCAAGAATAAAAGAAAAATTCGGTATTGAACTACATATCGTAAACCTCGGCGGGGGCTTGGGCATAAAATACACTGAAGCGGACGAGCCACCGACAGTAAAAGAAATCGCAGATAAAATTATCAGCTCTATTGAAGTTAATTCAAAAAAATACAACACAGGCGAAATCGAAATATATATTGAACCCGGTAGAAGCATCGTCGGAACTGCAGGCGTGACATTGTATACAATAGGCAGCTCAAAACAAGTCCCACACGGCAAAAAATATGTTGCCGTTGACGGCGGCATGGCAGACAATCCTCGTCCAAGCTTATACCAAGCGCTTTATACAGCACAAGTAGCCAACAAGCCCGAAGCTGAATTGACAGAAACAGTCACTATCGCAGGACGATTCTGTGAGTCGGGAGATATTTTAATCAACGATATAAAAATGCCGGAGCTTGAAGAAGGCGATATAATCTGCATTTACGACACAGGAGCCTACGGATATTCTATGTCGAGCAACTACAATCGCGTACTAAAACCTGCCGCACTACTTGTAAATAATGGACAATCTGATATTATAATAAATAGAGAGACCTATGAACATTTGACGGCTCTTGATGTGATACCCAACAGATTAAAGTAGGTGTGAGTTGTTAGGCGAAGAACGAGACATTGTTTTAAATAAAGACATTGTTCTAAATCAGTTGCAGCAAATGCATTTGGGCTTTACTTTGGCTAATATAGTTGAAATACTTATAATCTTCACCCTCCTTTTCTTCGCATACAAAAAATTTATCAGAGGTACGAACTCTGAAAAACTCATTAAAGGCTTATTCACCCTTGTATTTGCCTGGATATTCAGTGAAGTTTTGATTAAATTCAACCTCAACATCTTGGGCGTTTTCCTTAGAACAATGGTAAACGTCATAATGTTTGGAGCCGTAATCATCTTCCAACCTGAGATTAGAAAATTCCTCGGTTTCCTCGGCCAGTCTAACCTTTTCCATAAATATTTTTTCAGCGGCGGGAACAATAGACAGGTCGAGAAAGTTAACGTAGTCAAGGAATTAATAGAAGCCGTAAAATATCTTGCAAAAACACACACAGGCGCTTTGATGGTACTCGAAAGAGGAGATAACGTAAACACATATTCTGACGTCGGAACACAAATCGACGGACAGCTCTCTACCGAGCTGTTGTTAACAATCTTTCACCCGAACACTCCTTTGCACGACGGAGCAGTAGTTATCTCAGGCGAGAAAGTCCGCTCCGCAGGGGTATTGCTTCCATTAACGGAAGACCCTAAACTTAGTTGGAAATACGGAACGCGTCACAGAGCCGCTATCGGCATGAGCGAAATCTCTGACTCGGCTTGTTTAGTGGTTTCAGAAGAAACAGGTGACGTTTCAATAGCACTGGATGGCACGCTCAAAAAATATGATGATATAACAATTCTTAAAAAAGACTTAGAAATTTTACTCGGATATGAGAATGAAGAGCAGGAAGAAAGCCAAAAAACAGAATTTAACTTCATAAAAATAAAAACAAAAAAACCCGCTAACACACAACCAAAACAGCCGGACAAATTATCAAAATAATGAATGTAATAGAATCAATAGTTTCAAATAAAATCCTTGCCGTGGTCAGAGCAGACGACCCTAAAACGGCTATCGAAATTTCATCCGCCCTTATGGAAGGCGGAATTCGCTCTATCGAAATCACTGTAGAAAAAGGGCTCTTGCTCCCTGCGTTGAAGGAACTTTCACGAGTGAAGGACTTGACCGTAGCTGCAGGCGGAATAATCACCGCAAAACGTGCTATGGAAGCACTTGAACATGGTGCACAAATTATCACCTCTCCTGTTTTTCAGGACAACTTGGTAAAGTTCTGTTTATCAAACGGAGTGGCTCATATCGCTACCGTTTCAACCCCGAATGAAGCTTACAATGCTTGGAAATCCAGAGTTCCGATTATAAAAATCTTCCCTGCCCATTCTATGGGTCAGGTTGAGTACCTTGAAGATATCCTTCGCCCGATGCCGTTCTTAAATCTTTTACCGGCTGGCGGCATTACATTGGAAACATTTGCTGACTACCTAAAAGCTGGCGCTGTTGCTGTAGGATTAGGACGCTGCCTCTATCAAGATGCCTCTCTCACACAAATCAAAGAACGCGCCGAATTCGCCGTTTCGCAATTGAAGGATATTTAGTTTAACAACATTGACCTGCGTTGCCGGAGACCCCGCATCAAGCACGGGACGAATAAAATCTGGCTTCATCCTTAAGCCGATTTTAAATCGATTTGTACTTCACTTATATTTCAACTAAAATTAGTATAATCTTTGCTGTCGCGGGCTTTCAAAAATGGGACATGCAAAGAACGTTTTTCACGCGATCCCATAAACTGTGTCAATGAGACCCCGTAAAAAACAAATCAATATTACTCCAACGCTAAAAGCCCGGGGATGCACTATATTATGAGTCCGTAGGTTGGGTTTCAACCCAACAACATGATTGTCGGGTCAAGACCCGACCTACAATAATAAAAAGCCCAAGAATGCATATCCAAAAGAAATACAATTATGAGTCAGGAA
>JAVBRY010000005.1:0-2871 GCA_031547505.1 Candidatus Gastranaerophilaceae bacterium
GGATTTTCTTTCTTTTGGTTACTTTTCTTTCTTTTGTTGCGAGGTAAAGCGGATTGCTCGCAGAGGGCAAAGTCGACCTCACGCAGGTGAGGGAGCGGGCCCGTTTAATGCGAGCAACCAAGCAGAAAGAAAAGTAACAAGAAACATTCACCGCAATAATTAAGGTTATCCACAACAACAATTTAGGTTTGAAAGATTCAAGCGTGCGATATTAGCTGGTAAGATCTACTCGTTCGAGTATCCTGATTCGTAAGGCTCATCCTTCGCCTACGACTCAAGCCCGAACAGCAAAGATTAATTAAGATAACAAGCTTAACGCTTCGGGATGACAACGAGGTTTTATATAAATAACATTATCGGTGCATAGCTAGCTTCACATACAAATCCAAAAACTTGTCATTGAGCCATGTTGCGGCTATAATGTCTAGAAGGACATAGAAAAGCTAAGAACAGCAGTTCTTCAAATCCTTATTAATCTAAGAATTTAGTATATTGGTATGACTGATTTAATTGAAAAAACTCAGAAGAAAAATGACAAACGTAAAAACAAAATCCGTTTTTACTACTCGTTTTTAACTATAGTTCTTCTTATCTGCCTGGCACAGATAGGAATCAGTGCTTTGAATAATATTGCCAAAAGCATAAGCTATCACGGCAAAATCAACAAGATGAAAGATCTCAACAAGCAGGCATACGCTGAAAATCAAAGACTCAAAGAAGAACTTGAAGATTTCAGCTCGATGAAAAGCCTTGAGGGTATTGCAAGAAACAACCTTAAAATGGCAGGCGAAGATGAGGTTCTTGTAATAATAAACAAACCTCAACAGCCTCAGCCGCAGCCTGTGGTCGAAAACCCGGATAAACCTAAAAAGAAAAGTAAAATCTAAATAAAACAAAAAGCTCCTCTTGGGAGCTTTATTTATAAACAGAGACCGGGTAATACGAGGGGAAATCGCCCCTTTGGTTTCATAGTCTTACCAAACACTACTTTAACGCAACGAGGGTTGAAGATATGCCCAAATCGGCATTAATCATCTTCGCACTGGCTATTGCCATAGATCTTCTTTTTTTTGCTCCTCTAAGCAAAAATGCTACTCCGTCAGATATATTACTTGATGGTTTGTCCGCTTTCTTAATCATTACGCTTGTCCCTTTTTTACTCTTATAATGTTCTTATCGGCATATAAAAGTTTCTCTTTAGGATTTTGATTGAATTGTTTACATTTGTTTACATTGAGATTTTAATAGGGAGTATAAATACAAATTTTTATAGTCATTGCGAACGAATGTACTCTGCCGAACAAAAGCAACTAATGTTGCTTTTGTGAGAGGTAAATCCAGACAACAGCATCAATTTGAAACACACCAAAACAAAGATATCACCCCGTTACAACCAACCTACTGATTTAAATATTCTTTTCAGCATCTTTCAATGCAAAATATAATCCCGCAAAAAAACCTAAAACAATACTTATTGAAAGAAACATGAAATTTTTACCTGCAAATAAATCAATAACCCGACCCACGGCACCAAACAGTGATATAAACACAAATACAGGCAGCGCAAGCATCAAACCGCTATCTCCTCGAGTATCACGAAAACCCCATCCTTTTCCGAAAGGAGGCAGGATAGTGAATTTCCAGCAAGCAAGCAGAACTAACCCCCAGAATAGCAATCTTATTAATAATGCATCATTGAACATATATACCCTTGGTCTTTCTATAATAGTAATCTTGACCGGCTTTGCCGGAGATCCCGGTTCAAGCCCGGGATGACAAAAATCAGGCTTCAACTATGTTTCAGCCGATTTTTAGTCAGTTAAAAAAATTCTGTGCTGCGTTCAAACCTTTTTCAAGGTAACAATCGATTGCGCCTTCGGTTTTTTTCAAAACTTCTTTCACATCAACAAGCTGTTCTTGTGTAAAATTTTGCAGAACAAAAGATTCAGATGGCATATTCGGCTGAGGGCCTATGCCTAATTTCAACCTGTCGAATTCGTTGTTGTTTCCGAGCGAATTTATTATGGATTTAATCCCGTTATGTCCGCCATCAGAACCTTTAGCGCGAAATCTCATCTGACCCAAAGACATATCAATATCATCATAAATAACAAGCAAATCTTCTTTTTCAACTTTATAAAAACTCATGACTGCCTGGATGGCCTTGCCTGACAGATTCATATAAGTCATGGGTTTTACCATAACCAGAGATTCCCCGTTATGGCTAATTTTTGCTACTTGAGCGTTGAATTTAGATTCGAATTTAAATTCGAAATTCCATTTGTACGCAAGAAAATCCAACGCCATGAACCCGATGTTGTGTCTTGTGAATTTATATTTGTCGTCTGGATTTCCTAGTCCTGCAATGATTTTCATAGTTTCTGCCCGTTTTGTAATTTTAAAACTTTCAATATAGCCTTTTTTGGTAATCCGACTTGTGAATAACAAAAAGACAAATACAGTTTATCTATATATATATTAGGGACGGAGGAGAGCTATGTCAACCAAAAGTAAATCAATAGTAAACCTGAAAAGCAGCGAAAAAGTCGCTAATTTTCTGGAGTCTAACCATTTGCACAAAAAAGACTTCGCCGAAATGATCGGGGTTACTTTGTCTTATGTCTACAACTTGATTGACAACGCCATTCCGTTTTCTACGAGAAGTCTAACTTTAGAGCGTATCGCTTCGGTAATGGATGTATTGCCGGAGGAGTTTGTGGAATATAAAATACCTCAAGAACCGCTCATGATGGATGAAGCAGTCGAGTTTTTGAAGGATAAGCAACACGAAAAGGGTATTACCACGGTTCAATTCTTAAAAAGTTTCCCTCGTAAAAAACGGGTTGAGATAGTCGATATACTGCGCGGTGC
>JAVBRY010000173.1:0-8934 GCA_031547505.1 Candidatus Gastranaerophilaceae bacterium
GAAATTGCAACAAGTCCTATGGCTTTTTTATTGCTTTCTTTTTTATCCTCATCTTCTTTAATTTTTTCTTCGGCATGGAAGTTGATGAATTTTTTAAACACAGGACTTTCAATTATTATCTGGTTTTTATGCAAAAATTCATTCAGCTCTTTTGCTTTTTCATTCAGCATATTTCTTTGAATTTGCATTTTGCCGGAGAATGATTTTGTTTCAACAGCGATAAGTTTTTCCTGCAAATTCCTTTGAACATCCGCTTCTTTTTTCCTGATCCAAATCGCTTTCACGCCGTCAACAAAATTTTTCCCGACCAGTCCAATCGCACCTAAAACAAAAACACCCAAGGCTCCGTATAATGTTTTTTTATTGGGATCTTGTATTGCCGTGTATGTCGCAAAATGCGGCTCGCTGTTTATTGCTATATTTTTGGGTACTTCTGGCAGTGTTTTCCATTCAGGCAGCACCATTTTCTTTTTTGATGCCTGTGCAGTCAGTACCATTCCACCTGCAAGAAGCCCAAAGACACCTAATGTTACCAACAAAAGCGGCTTCAGGCTTTTGTTCAAAGACTGCGGTTTTGTTTCTTCATTTTTACTCTCAACACTGCGGGTTCTGTCCGGAATAATCAGGTTGTCATACATATTATCAAGGTTCGGACCTGATTCAAGATAAGATAATGGTTCCTTAATCATATTGTTCACAACCAGCCCCTCTTTCATCTCTGAAAGGACTTTCTGTTGTGTATAGGTGTGGTTTTTATACTGGCGTCTGGTTTCCAGATCCTGGTATGGCTTAATAGTGCTCATTCTTCTTTCTCATTTTCCAATTCTTCAAATCTTTTTAAATCAAAAATAGTTCTGTTAGTTTCTGTCATCTCAAGTTGACGGTTCATTTCTTCGATTTTTCTGGCTGAGTCGTCTTCATCGTCATCAACGGTTGCGAGTCCGAAAAGGTTGAATACCTTTTTCTTCAAGTCCTTAAGCCGTTCGGAGATTTTCTTTTCGATGGCATTTTTCATTTCTCCAAACATAGCTGCCAGCTTGTCTGTGATGTTTATTAACTTTTCATTTATTGCGTTGGCAATTTTGGCGATACCTGAGGCGATAGTTTGAACTGTATTAACAAGCATTTGTCCCAACTGAGAAACGGGAGTCAAGAGAATCGTTTTAACCGCATTAAAAACACGTACAACGCTTGTCGGGATGGCATTCATAAGAGCCGTTCTTGCCTGTGCAAGCTGGTTTGCAATTTTTTCAAACAAAGCATTTTGAATCTGTTGTGCCTGCATATCCTGAGTCTGCTGGCGGGCGAGTTTTTGTGCCTTCATCATCTGTCCGATGGCGTAGCACTCATTCCAACTCATCTCGTTCGCTTTGGAGTCTTGTTTTCGGACACTGCCTCCGCCTCCGCCGCTCATCCCGTTACATATCGGACAAGCCCCTGCCGGGAGTCCGTGCGGGCACGACCCTATTTTCGTATTTCCTGCTCTAACTGCGTTTGACATTAAAAAATCCCTTGTTGTTCTTAAATATAGACAACACCGGGATACTTCCTGACTATGTGCCATGAACCTAAGCTCGAAGTACCGGCATTTTGAATCCTTGAACATTAATGCCTGCTCAAAGATTAGAGTGTTCCGACTTTAACGGCTGCGGCTCAGTTAAGGAGTTTCACCTCATTTCCTCGTATAGATAATCTTATGATTTACAAAAAAGCATGTCAATTGAAATGAATTAATTTTTACAATCGGTTTGATTTTACTCCCTGATAAGTGTTTCGGGCAATGAGCTCATTGTCAATTTTATTTAAGATATCAAATTTTTTGTTGAGCCAGGAAGGATTTATTCTCAAAGTCGTCAAACCATTTCCGGTAAGCCTTTGTATAGTGGTTTCAGGCGGTAAAATTTCAAGAAAATCACAAACCAGCCCCACATATTCATCCTCTTTCAAAAGCTCAATCTCACCCGTCTCATACATCTGAGCAAGCTTTGTATTCTTCATGACACAAAGTGCGTGGAGTTTTATACCGTCAATCTTTAAATCAGCCAGAGCCCTTGCTGTTTCAAGCATATCTTCACGTGTCTCACCCGGCAGTCCCAGTATCACGTGCACACAAACATTTATGCCCCTCGCTTTTGTCTGCTCATAAGCCCTTAAAAACGTTTCGTAGTTATGCCCTCTATTTATAAAATTCAGTGCTTTATCGTGGATAGACTGAAGCCCATACTCAACCCAAGTTTCATAATTCTTTGTATAACCTGAAATCAAGTCCAATTTCGCCCCGTCCACGCAATCAGGTCTTGTGCCGATAGAAATTCCGACAACGTCAGGATGGATCAAAGCGCTGTCGTATATTGTTTTCAATTCCTCGACAGATCTGTAGGTATTTGAATACGCCTGAAAATAAGACATAAATTTTTCGGCTTTGAATTTTTGAGAAAGGTTCTCGACTCCTTTTTGAACCTGCTCTTCAATACTCAAAAGATTAGAATGAGCCTGAGAAAAGCTCCCGCCGGAGTCACAAAAAATACAACCCCCGTTAGATATGGTCCCGTCACGATTCGGGCAGCTAAACCCTGCATCGAGTGTGATTTTGTAGACCTTTTTGCCGAATTTGTTTTTCAAATAGGCACTAAACTGGTTGTATTTTTTATCAGTGTTATAGAAATATTGACTATTCGTTGTCTTCTGCACCGTTGATTACCGGGTAGAGGTAGTGTTCGCCGCATTCAGGGCAAATAACTTCCTGTTGCCTGCCGTTTTCAAGGATTGCGACCTCAAAAAGGCACTTGCAGCCTGATTGTACACATCTTATTGCCCAGGTCGGTCTTATAATTCTAGCCATAATTTACTCTCCGTTCTTCTTTGTTTTAATTGATTCTAGCACAACTTGGGGCAACTGTCCAAGCTTGCTGAGTCTTGTCAAAAACATTTGATACTGCAAACTACGTGTCATTGCGAGCGAATCTGAACAAAGTTCAGAGAAGCGTGGCAATCCAGAAAAAAGCATTAATCTCTGGATTGCTTCGTCGGAATTGCATTCCTCCTCGCAATGACGTATCTTATAAAAAAGAAAATCGGCTCTTAATGGAGCCGAGATGGATAGAATTAGTATTACGGAGTTTATAGAGGAGTTTACATTAGTATTAAGTTCAACCAAAAAAATTTTTGCTAGTTATGACCTCAAATATTAACAATTGTAAAGACGAGTTTTTATGCTATCCTGAAAAGGGCGATGAAATATGAAGAGAACTTTTTCTAAAGAACAAATATCCTTACAAATAGGTTTATTTATCCGATGCACGAGGGCATATTCTTTGCCCATGTCATTTGTAGCCTGGCTGATACCTTTTGTTTTCGGTATCTATGCTCAGGGGAATATCTTCTACGGCCTATTAACATACGTCGGCATTGCGTTTGCGCATCTGGGTTCTAATATGTTCGATGATTTTATCGACTACAGAAGGCATTTAAGAGAAGATAACCCGCTTCAAAAAGGCAAATGCAGTTATTTTATAAACGATGAAATAAGCCAAAAGAATTTCCTTCTGCTGATGGGAGTTTGTTTAGGCATAGCGATACTTATAGGGCTGTTCTTTATTTATACACACAAAATGCCTATCGTCCTTTTGATGATTGTAACGGGGATTCTATGCTTGATATACCCTAAGTCCAGCTATTTCGGCACGGGTGAACTTATCATAGGGGTAATTTTCTCACCTCTGGTATTCACGGGTGTTTATTACGTGATGACAAGTTCTTATTCCGCAGAGCTTCTGTGGCTATCGATATCGTTTGCAATAGTAGCTGTAATTTTGTTGTACGCTCATTCGTTCTTGGATTTTAACTATGACGTTTCAGACAAAAAAAAGACACTATGCGTTTTGTGCGACGACAAAGAAGGTGCGTACAAACTCTTGGTGTTTTTGATATTTTTGATTTATTTCTTTATTTTTGCAGGCATAATACTGAATATCTTAACCCCTGCCTACCTTTTGACTTTCATTTCAGGTATTTCAGGACTGAGCCTTTGTAAGTCACTGCAAAAGTACATAGATGAAGAACCTAAAGACGAAGCAGAGTTCTTAAGTGTATTCAACAAAGCTCAAAAATTTACGATGATTTTCGCCGTTATGACAATACTAAGCGGTTTCGTTGCGAAACTTTAAACTACATTTTGAAAGATACAATCTTTGGGTCTAGCGGGGGAGACAGCATCTCTCATACAACCCAATACACATAGCCCAAACCAATCCAAACACAATAATCTCTCACCCGAAGGCAATAGGCTCCCCTAAAACAAACACAACAATCTACGCACTAAAACAATACTAAAATAACTATATGTTATTGGGTTGTATGAGAGATGCCTAGGAGGAGCGGTCTTTAATCTTATCTTAAGCGGTTTCGTTAATAAGCTTTTGTAGATAACTGTATTTCGGGTAATAAGATTCAGGGTCAGCCTTTGCAGCGGCGACTTCGTTCTGGATTTGAATAAACAAATCTGCAAGAACTGGGTCAAACTGTGTGCCGGCACATCTTTGTATCTCAGCTATTGCGATTTCATGGCTCAATGCCTCACGATAAGAACGCGTGGACGTCATCGCATCATAAGTATCAGCGAGTGCAATGATTCTTCCGGAAAGCGGAATTTCTTCCCCTTTAAGACCCTCAGGGTAACCTGTGCCGTCCCATTTTTCATGGTGAGTGCGAAGCCAGTTAGAAATCAGAGTAAGTCTTTTAATACCCATAAGCATTCTCTCCGCCTGCTCAGGGTGAGACTTCATAATTTCAAACTCATCGTCAGTCAATTTGCCCGGTTTGCAAAGGATTTTTTGAGGTATGCCGATTTTCCCTATATCGTGCAACAGTCCTGCCGTTTCAATCTCTTCAAGCATTGTATCATCGAGATTCAGTGCCTTAGCCAAAATCAAAGAATACAACGTTACACGCATAGAGTGCCCGTGAGTATACGGGTCTTTTGCGTCCAATGCCGAAGCAATCAGCTTTATTGTTTTATAAAATAATTCTCTTAAATCTTTTAGAATAACCATTTTGTTATTAACAAGGTCAAATTTTTGAATCCCTGACTCGATAGTCATCTTCAACTCGGTCGGATCAAACGGCTTCACTATATATTGATACAAATGGCAGTCGTTGATTGAATCCACGATTGCATCTACGTCCAAATGTCCCGTTAAGAGGATTTTAACAATATCAGGATATTCGCCGGAGACCTGTTTTAAAAACTCTGTACCCTGCATTTCAGGCATTTTCTGGTCACTCACGATGAGTGAAATCTCTTTGCCTTTATCCTCAATAATCTGAAGAGCCTCTTTCCCGTTTGCAGCAGTGATGATGTTATATTCCTGACGCAAAGTACGACGCAAAAGCTGGAGGTTGTTGTCTTCGTCATCAACCAATAAAATAGTGTGCTTGTCCGCTCTTGACCCAATCTGCAAGATATCTCCAAGACTTTTTTCAAATGTATCTTCGTTTAATAAAGCTAATTTGTCCATACTCATTCCACATCATACTATTTTTCCATCGACAAAATCCAATTGGAACTTTAAGCTTTTGTGAGTTTTTGTTTGTAAAGTTTACAAAAATTAAAACTCACTATCATCTTACATTATTTTCTCAACAATTGATATAATAGATATAGTTGATAATTCGAGGAATTAAAATGATAATAAACAAATATGAAAAAGGGGAACAAGGGCGGATTTTTATGGGGAGACTGGATTTTCGGACTGATCTTCTCGATGAGATAAATAAAATCTGTATCGAAAATGATATCAAGACAGGATACATAAATATCATAGGTGCCATTACCGGCCTAAAAACGGGATTCTATGATCAGAACGTAAAAGAATACGTGCACACCGTCTATGAGCCCGAGCTGCCGTTGGAGATTTCAAGCTGTATGGGAAATGTTTCGATAAAAGACGGCAAGCCATTCTGCCACATACACATCGTAGCGTCTGACAGGGATGGGAAGTGTTTTGGCGGACATTTGATGAACGGTACGAAAGTTTTTGCTGCGGAGTTTGTGATTCAAGAGGTTATTGGAAAAGAGCTAATTAGGGGTATTGACCCTGATACAAAGCTGCCTTTGTGGGTTTAGTTAAGCACCTCTCTAAACACAATAAACACTATATAAACTGCATAGAACAGTCCGCAAGTCATTAATATTGCGGGGTTGAACGATTTGTTTTTATACAAGTTGAAGAGCAAAAGTGCAGACGAACAGTACACAATAGCTATGTTTACCAATGATTCAATGCTAAAAACCCATGGAGTCAGGCATATACCTATCGCCATAGGAATACAACTTTGAAAAACCATTGCTCCCGTGATGTTTCCAAGTGCCAGTGTATCTTTAGACTGTCTTACCCACAAGACGCTGTTGAATTTCTCAGGCAATTCTGTTGCAAGCGGTGCGAGAATCAAGCTCAATACCAATGGATTCACGCTCAATATCTCTGAAAAGTATTTAATCTGCTCAACGAAAACGTGCGAGAAAAATATCAACGCCAAAATTGAAACCACAACCTGAAGCCAAATCAGGAACAAATTGTACTTTTTAAAAATACTTTTAAAAAATAGCTCGTCCAAATCTTCGATTTCACAGCTTGAGCCCTGGCATTTTATTATTGTTCTGACGACATACAAAAGATAATAAGCCAACAACGCAGCAGCAATGACATATTTTACAACTTGTATATGTATAAAACCTGCAACGATTGCAAGAGTATAGCTGACAAAAAAGAATCTCAGGTCTCTGAACATGAGTTTGTAGTCAGCGTTCATTTCTTTTTCGCGTTTTTTGGTTCTTGAAAAAATTAGAACCGCAACGCCCGTAACAAACATTGCTAAGGTACAGAGCAAAAATGGCGCACCTAAAATAGCACCGACACCTATCTCTTTGCCTGTCTCTATATTTGTATTCATAAGATAAGCACCGCCGATAGCGACTAGAGGAACTATGGTCTCAGGCAATGCCGTACCCACAGCCGCAAAGATACTTCCAACTGCTCCATCTCCCAAATTATATGCTTTTCCTAGGTGTTCAACAGCGTTTGTAAAGACCACACAAGCCCCTACAATCAAGAGTAAAGAGGCTATTATATAGAGCAAGTGAATTAACATTTCTATCCTTTATCGTTTATTTGTTCTATAATTAGTAGCACAAACAAAGACGAAAAACTATGAAATACCACTTATTCAAAGAGAATATAGAGCAGGCACAAAGTATAATTTTGTTTTCTCATGTGAATCCCGACGGGGATACTTTAGGTACAATGCTTGCTTTGAATATTATTTTAAAAGAAGATTTCGGCAAAGAATCGGATATGATTGTTGCGGGGAAAATTCCGGATATTTATCATTTTCTTCCTAATGTTAACAATACAAAAAGGATTGAAGAAATTGATAGGGAAAAAAAATACGACCTTGCGATTGCAATCGACATAGCCGCAAAAGACCGTATGATGAACGGGCTGGAAGTATTTTCTAATGCAATAATCAGGATAAACATTGACCACCACATAACAAACAAAGGGTACGGGGACATTGATTTTATTAACAGCCAAGCCTGTTCTGCAGGTGAAGTGGTTTTTGATATGTGTCAGGATTTAGATTTAAAAATTAATAAAGATACTGCAACATGCCTGTATACTTCGATTCTGACAGACACAGGAGGGTTCAGGTTTGAAAATACAAAGGCGGTTACCCTTGAAAAAGCAGCTGTGCTTGTTGAACTCGGAGCTGATCCGTCCGAAGTAGCGAAATATTGTTATGAAACAAAGCCCAAAGCAATGGTTATGCTGTTGGCGCACAGTCTTATAAATGCAAAATTTGATTCTGATGACAAAATCGCCTACGTCTGTATAACCAACGAGGATATGAAAAAACTAAATGCTGAAAATGACCATACCGATGGAATCGTTGAGGCATTGAGACAGATAGACACCACCGAAGTCGCTTTTGTTATAAAAGAGGTAGATGAAAACTGTACAAAAGTCAGCCTCAGAAGCAAGGGCATTGATGTAAGTAAAGTAGCCGGCGTGTTTAATGGCGGCGGGCACGTATTTGCGGCAGGATGCACAATACATAAACCGATTAAAATAGCAGAAGACAAACTGCTGGAAGAGATAAAGAAATATTTATGAATATAGACATGAGCAAAGTAACAGAGCCAGTAAAAAGGTATTTAACAAACCTGATAAACAGAGTCATAATTGATGACTTTCTAGGTATGGCGGCAGAGATGGGCTTTTGGTTTGCGATAGGGATATTCCCGTTTATGCTTTTAGTCATGTCATTCTTTGGCTGGCTTGGCAAAAAATCCCTTATGATTCCGATAATTCACTTTTTGGATTCTGTTGCGCCTTCTCAACCTACAAGCCTTATTAAAGAAGTATTAAACGAGGTTGTAATATTTGAAAATACCAGCATAATGGCATTTGTCGGTTTAGGTATAACCATATTTTTAGCCTCTAACGCTATTTTTGTAATCATAAAAGGATTGAACAGAGCGCTTGGCATAGAAGAAACCAGAAACCTATTCATAACACGCGCACTTTCAGTACTAATGGTTTTTATAAACGCTTTCGTTCTATTTATTTCCGTGAACCTTATAATTTTCGGGAAGATAATTTTGCAGTTCCTATTGAACTTTATACACATGTCAGACAGTTTTATCAACGTTTTAATGATAATAAGATGGCCTGTTTCATTCATTGCGCTATACATAATGGCATTTTTAAACTACTACATGCTCCCTGCAACGCAAGGACATGAAAAAGTTAAGAGCATATCCTCAATGCCCGGAGCGTTGTTCTTTTCATTCTGCTGGATGGTCGGGTCGTGGGGATTTTCGATATATCTTAACAACCTGAACACATACAACAGAGTTTACGGCGCAATCGGTGC
>JAVBRY010000047.1:0-4229 GCA_031547505.1 Candidatus Gastranaerophilaceae bacterium
TCACCCACTGGTTCCGGTAAATCATCGTAGTCAACAAGATCCCCCAGAGAATCCCCTTGTGAAAATTTACCTGCATTAACTGCCAGATATCCTTTTAAAATCTCATTAAAAGCTTCTTCATCCAGTTTGATAAATTTCAGAGGGTCCTGGATTTTTGTCGAAACAGCCTCTGTCACTTTAGCTTTGTCTTTGCCTTCTTTTATTGCAACGAAAAAGAAACCGGATTGAAGGTTGATAGGAATAAAACCGTTATCTGCGAAATCTGCTTCCCTAAAGAGGGAAGCAAATTCGTTATTGATATTATTTTTTATTTTGTCAATTGTATTGGTGCTCATTTTATAAGCTGTCTATTTTACCTATATCATCAGTATCTTTAAGGATTCTCGGTGTAACCATTATCACAAGTTCAGTTTTCTCAGCTTTTGTGATTGTGTTTCTGAAGAAAGTGCCAAGATAAGGAATATCTCCTAAGAGAGGCATTTTCTGAACTTGTTTAGACTCTGTTTCTTGAATCAAACCGCCGATAACAAGTGTTTCACCGTCTTTGATTCTGATATTAGAAAGGTCAAGGTTACGTCTTTGAAGCAGTGTTGCCGCGATAACCGAAGCTGTACCGCCTTTATCATCAGTTGATACTACATCCATAATCGGCTCTTTAGCTGTAGCGTAGTTAGGCTTCATATTAAGCGTTACATAACCGTCTTTGCTTATATATGGCGTCATTGTAATAGAGATACCATTGTCACTTTCAATGTTATATGTTTTTTGAACACCGCCCGCTACACCGGCAGTACCCATAATCTGAGCTTCAGTAGATTTGATATAGTCAGAAGTCAAGTCAATCAAAGACTGTTGTCCGTTTGTAACTACCATCTTAGGATTAGCAAGAACTCTGCCTTTGCCGTTTTCAATCAAATAATTTATGTTGTAAGAAAGAGTCAATCCGCTAGGACCTTTTGTTACGCCATAGAGAATTTTTGTCGGGTCTGATGCGTCAACCATATTGAAACCGTTGCCGGAAACGAATGTCGGGTGAAGCGGGTTTGTTCCAAATCCACCGTTACCGAATGAACCGCTAAAGAACGGTGACCACATTCTCCAAGTATTATTAAAGTCTTTTGAACCGGATTCGTTCAGCTCTACAATCTGCATTTCGATATATGCCTGAGGCTGTTTGACATCGTTGTCTTTAATAAATTCCGCAATCATTTCATTTTGAGTTTCAGAACCGCCGGTTACATTGATTCTGCCTGTTTGAGGGAAGTACATAACAACAAGTCCTGCATCACCCAATGATCTTAATTTGTTTGTAGCATCAACATTAGTATTTGCAGATCCTTTAAGAGTACAAGCTACTTTGCCTGCGCCTAGCTCAACAGGGTATACGTTTTCTGCTTTAAGTTCACTTCCTGATGAACCGCCACTTGCTGCACCGCCTGTTTCAAACTCGGATCTGTTAATTTTTTCAGATTCTAAATCGTCTTGAATAGTCGCATACGGGAATAATGACTTACAAAGCATGTTCGCCATTTCCCTAGGTGTTGTATAGTTAACAACATAAGTTGATGTTTTTGGTTTAACGTCTAATTTTGCAACGATTCTTTGTGCCATTGCATAGTCATTTTTTGTTCCGAAGAGCACCAGTTCATTTGTGCTTGGGTTCGTAACAACAATTTTGTTATTAGAAAGACCCGGTCTGTTAGTCGCAAAAACGTTTGCGTTCAAGAACTCGGCAACTTTGCCCGCATCTGCATACTTAACAGGGATAGTCATCATATTTTGTTTTGAGATATCAGACTCTAAACTTGCGTCTTTGCTCATTACAATCAATGTATTATTTTCAATTACATAAGACAAGTCACTTGCCTGCATAATCATTTTAAACGCATCGTTTAAAGTTACATTAACCAAATCCAGTGTTATTGCACCTTCAACCGAATTATGGAAAATAATGTTTAAGCCTGCCTTGTCGGCAATCATTCTCATTGTCTGCCTTACATCAGAGTCTCTAAGGCTGACACTAATTTTTCTGTCACCGTTTGTTAAAGAAACAGCGCCATCCAATCTGATGTCATTTGCGCTTTTATACTCGTTTCTGAGTGCAGGCTGTGAAACAGATGCTTTTATTGTACTGTTAGCTTCTGCATAGCTTATCGTTGCTGCAACTGCTACGACGGCAGCCAGACCTAGTGATAAGATTTTCATTTTTTTGGAATTAAACATTTTATCCTCTACTCCTATGATTATTAATCAACTAATTAATCGGTTTAATCTCAATAAGGCCGTTTGATTTTGAATATGCACCGCCAAATTGACGACTCACATTTGAAACCTCATTGAACTTCACACTATCTTCTACCTGCTGCCCAACAGCAGCTCTGTAGATGTTAGTACCCAGTTTTAAGACAACTCTGTCTTTAGTAATATCAAGAATTGAATAACCTTTTACCATATCACCCTTATGAACGAGGTGGTCTGTGCCATCAAAGTTAATGATAGCAGACGGTCTCATTGCATCGTACATAATTCCCGAAATTTTTGTAGCCATGAGTTCCTCAGCTGAAAGATCCACTTCAGGGAGCTCTGTTGGAGGCCCAATGACATCAAATTTCGGCGCACCGGCAGATGTGTCACGCTGCTTAAACGGCATGAAAGGATCAATTCTTCCGCCGCTGGCAACCGTGAACATTACCTGTTTATTAGTAGCGCTCGGTATTAAGTTAGATTTTTCTTTTTCAATATTTTTATTTTCTTCAATTTTTTGTGCGATTTTTGGTCCAGCTACCGCTTTAGACTCAGCAGGAGCTGCTGCTTGAACAGGTTTTTGCGCCTTTTCCGGTGAGCCTAAGTCCACATCAAGAACGACTGTGTCTTGTTGATTTGTTAAATCTTTTTGAACTTTTGCAAGCTTAGCGTTAGAATCAGCTATAACAGCGTCCGCCTCAGCAAGATTCGCTTCTGCTTTTGCCATTATTTCATTTGCTTGCTCTATTTTTTGCTTTTGCTCTTCTGTAAGTTCTCCATTCGCCTGATTGTAGAAGTAATCACCCATTTCCTGAGTGTTTTGCTCACCCGGAACTTCGGCCATTTTAGCTTCTTGCTGTGTGTTATAGAAGTAATAACCACCGGCACAGACCAGTAAAAATAATAAAATCAGTACATAACCAAAGACTTTTTTGCCTTGGTTTTCTTCCTGCACTCCTTCTTCAGAAGGGCTTACAGCCTGCTGTTCAGCATTAGGCTGTTCTTCAAAACTAAAGTTTTGATTGTTGACATATATGTCAGAATCTTCCAATTCTCCAAACATCTATACTCTCTTTACTCTTCTATTCTTAATAATACATTCTAATCGCAGACTTATAACAAATTAACATACGATCATACTAATTTATTATAATTTTATTACACTCTTGAATTTATGGCAAATGTGTAATTTTATCACTTATTAATAATATATATTAATTTACAAAAAAAAAACTATATAATAAAAAACATGAGAGAGATTTCTATTATAGCCCCCATAAAAATACCTTCTGATATTGAGCATTTTGCCCAATTTTCAAGGTGCAGAGATTTTTATGTTTATCATCACAAATTCTTAAATAAAAATTTTGATTATGTTAAGGAATTTATAGATGCTGCTCACAAAAATAACAGCCGCATATATATAAATTTCAAGCATAGCATCACTGAAGAGAATTTAGTCGAGATAAAAAAATTCATTACATATCTTAAAAATACAAAAATTGACGGAATATTTATTAACAGTTATGCCATTCTTGAATCTATCAAAACCCTCTCTCTGCCTTATAAAGTTATTGTTGATTCGTATTTCGATATTCATAATTTATCGGGAATAGATTTTGTAAACATGTTTCACAAAATCGATCAGCTTATTATTACCGAAGAAATTTACATGAAAAATATCGCTAAAATCAAGCAGTATAAGAACATTTCGCTTGCAATAGATTCTTATAATTTGCCATGGTGTGCAGAGGATATAAAAAAGCTCTATGCCATCGACTCTGTCGTAATAAAGGGCAAATTCAACACTTCTGAAGAAATTCTGGAAGGAATTCAACTTGTTGAGAAAATTTTGGAAAAACCGAAAGTTTTCAAAAATCAAAAATTACCATTTAAGCATGTTAGAAAAAGTGTTTATCAAACAAACCATTTCTCAGGTGAGATGCTCAGTGCACAAGGGTCTAACTTCAAATTTAGCCGCAATA
>JAVBRY010000068.1:0-5839 GCA_031547505.1 Candidatus Gastranaerophilaceae bacterium
GGTTTTGTGCAAGAACAACCGTTTTGAAGCTTGTTCTGTTAACATCGTTAACCGGTGCCAAATTGCTAACATTTAAATGCTCTGTGCCTAAAGATTGTTCAGCAGGCGCTTTGTATTCTTCTTTAACCAAGTTGAAAGCCAATTTTAATTTATAAAGCAATACAGCAGCTTCTGCTCTGTTCAAAACTTTTGTAGGTAAAAGTTCATGCGCATCAGGATGATTTACATAAATGTTCATCTCAATAGTTTTTGCAAATTGAGCCCTGCCCCATGCAGGAATGTTAGCTGAATCGCTAAAATTGTTTAAAACATCTATATCACTTACGCTGCCTCTGGTAATGTGGCTGATAACAGATGCCGTTTCTGTTTTAGTAATCATTTGTTCAGGTTTGAACGTTCCATCCGGGTACCCGTATATCAAACCGATTCTCTCAGACAACATAATATCGTTGTAGTGACCATGGCTTGAATCAACATCACTGAATTTTACATCAGTTGCGAGAGTTTCTCTGTGACCCAAAGTTCTCAAAAGCATTGATGTAAACTGAGCTCTTGTAACTTGCTCGGTCGGGTTGAATTTACCGCTGCCATCAAGCTGCATAACACCGTCTTTTAGGATGGCATTGATTTCTTTTGATGCCCAGTAGTTTGACGGCACATCCGTGATTGCCGCTTTTGAAGCTTGCGCAAAGCAAAAAATGCATAGGCACGCAGCTAAGAATGATAAAATCTTTTTCATGTTAAATCTCCAGTAATCTAAAATAAGTCTATCTAATTATTTAATCATCTAAAAAAAGTATGTTATAGTCAATTAACTTGAATCAAATCTATAAGTATTTTAATATATTTAAAATCATCTCCATTATTTTAATTGCCATGGTGCAGGTATAAATCGATTAGTCATTAATACCCTATTGAGCATTACAATTTATACTGTCCACTAATAAAATAAAAAAACTTAGAAACAAGAGAGGGTGAATCGGAAGATTCAAATTAGGAAAAAAATGCACACTAAAAATAAAGAATATATGAGAGCAAAGACAATAATAAGCATACTTCTTTTGCTTTGCTTAAATTTAAGTTCACTCAATTTAGCAGTTGCAGCGAAAGCAAAAACACAAGAAACGCCCCAAACAACAGCCTCAACCATCACACAGGCAACCAAAAACCCTGATTACGCAACTACATTTGTTGGAGAAGATAAATACGAAAATCTCAATCGAAAAGTTTTTGTATTCAACTCAAAATTAAACAAATTCGTAATAAAACCCATACAGATAGTATGGGCATCTGTAATGCCTAAATATGGTATGGATAGAATCGAAAGCGCGTTTAATAATATCGAATACCCCAAAAGGCTCGCAAGCTGCCTTATTCAAAAAGATTTCAAAGGCTCAGGCAGAGAAACAGTGCGTTTCTTTACAAACACCACAATAGGATTGGCAGGGATGTATGACCCTGCAAAGAGCCTGTTTAAAATAGAACCGACACGAGCAGATATGGATAAAGCTTTGGCTAAATGCAAGGTTAAATCAGGTCCTTATTTGGTTGTGCCTGTGATGGCATCTGCCACACCGAGAAGTATTGCAGGCAAAGTGCTTGAAACAGCGCTCGAGCCGACTTGGTACTTCGCAAGCCCTTTGACCGCACTTGTTAAAACAGGTCTGCTTATGAACAGAAATGCCTATATGCAGCCGTTGATTAAAATGGTTGAATCGACCTATGCCGACCCGTATGAGATTGCAAAAAAGATGTACGGTATCGAAAACTACATTAAAACCGAAAATATTGAAAAACAGGTTTTTATGAATACGTCAGCCGAAATCGTGACAGACGTATCTGCACCTGTTGTAAGCAGCTCTGATCCGATTCTATATCACAGCACAAAACAAGAAGCTGCACGCAGCTATTTCCAATTTACACTGAACGACGACATTTTCGTTATAGAAAAAATCCTTAAAGATAACGAACCATACGAAAATCCGTATTCAAATCAAACACTTGCAAAAGCGATTGAATATACAGATATTACTCCGCAAAATACAGCACCGAATAAAACTGCAATGGCAGCTCCGGCAGCGTCGACGCCTGTTAAAACTACTAACACATATTCCGATATGAAAGCCGATATTGAGCTCAACGACTATTGTCCTCAATGCCCTGTCACAGACTCAATGAGAACGGCTCTTTTTGAACTGCCGGGGATCAATGACTCAATGTGGACAGAACTTTCTATCTGGAACAGATGTTTTGCAAAACAAATCAAAACAGCCTCAGTGAATGTAACTCCTTCAAGAGTAGATTATAAATACAGATACATACTGCAAAAAGATAAAAACGCACCTGTAGCAATACTTTATCCTTCTATCGGCGAAGGTGCAGCCTCACATCACCTGATTGTTCTTGCAAAATTATTCTACGATGAAGGCTATTCGGTCGTTATGCAAGGCAGCCACTTCCAGTGGGAATTCACAAAAAGTATGCCCGAAACATACCGTCCCGGCATCCCGGCTCAAGATGCACAGTATTTAAGGTTGACTACAGCTAAAGTACTTGAATCTATTGAGAAAAAACACGAATGCAAATTCAGAGAAAAAGTTCTTATGGGAACCTCATTTGGAGCGATGCAAACACTTTTCATAGCTTCGCAAGAATCTAAAGAAAATACTTTGAATATCTCCAGATATATCGCAGTAAACCCGCCTATCGAACTTGTCTACGCAATAAAACAGCTGGATTATAACAACGCTCAATGGGACACTGACCCTGACGACTTGAAACACAGAGTAGCGCTCACAGCTGCAAAAGTCCTCAAAGTAGCTGAAATGAAAAATGATAAAGTAAAAATCGACACACTGCCGTTCACGGAAGAAGAAGCAAAACTGATAACCGGATTCATTATGCACCAAAAACTGTCCGATTTGATTTTCACAATAGAAAATGGCTCAAAGTCGACCAAATCCGATGTATACAAGACTATCGCCGATATGAATTATCAGGATTATGCACAAAAATATTTGCTCACAGGCAGATATAAAAAATTGGATGACCTGACTTATGAAGCCAGCTTATATTCGATTGCTCCATACTTGAAAAGCAACAATAACTACAAAATTTACCACACATTCAATGACTATTTTGTAAACAAACAACAGTTAGTTCAATTAAAATCATATGCAGGAAACAGAGTCGTATTCCTGAACAACGGCGCTCACCTTGGATTCCTTTACAGACCTGAATTCATAGATTCGCTTAAAAAAGACATTACTATGAAAAATGAACAGGTTGTAAAAGCCGGTGAAGAATCGAAAAGTAATTAACGTTTATCTTGTCTCCCCACAGAAGTAGGTCAGGCAATTGCCTGACAAAACCTAAATTGTCTTAAACCTGAAACAATCCGTTGTATGGTCATTAACCAATCCCGTCGCCTGCATAAATGCATACATAATCGTCGAACCGACAAAAGACATCCCGCGTTTTTTCAAATCTTTTGAAATTTTATCGCTAATTTCTGTCTTTGCAGGAACTTGTGAGATTGATGAGAGTTTATTTTGTATTGGTTTGTTACCCACGAACTGCCAGATGTATTTATCGAAACTACCGAACTCTTTTTGAATAGCTATGAAGGCTATTGCATTTTTTCGAACAGAGAACACTTTGAGCCTATTTCGAATTATTTCAGGATTCAAAAGCTGCTTTTCGAGCTCTTCATCGCTCAACTTTGCACACTTTTGTACATCAAAATTTTTAAATGCTTTTCGATACCCTTCTCTTTTTTTAAGAACGGTCTCCCAGCTCAAACCCGCCTGTGCTCCTTCTAAGATAAGCATCTCAAAAAACTTCCCGTCATCGTGAACAGGAACACCCCACTCTTCGTCATGGTATTTTATGTATTCGAGATTGTTATTCGGCACCCAGGCACAGCGTTTTAGTTCAGACATAATTCATATTTTAACATAAAATTATGAATTTTATTTTTTGCAAAGATTATAGACCGCTCCTCCTAGGCTTACTTCAGGCAACCCAATAACATATTGTTATTTTAGTATTGCTTTGGTGCGGTAGATTGTTGTTTTAGTTTTAGTTGAGCCTGTTGCCTTCGGGTGAAAAACTGGTGCATTTGGGTTGGTAAGGGCTATGTGTATTGGGTTGCCTGAAGTAAGCTGTCTCCCCCGCTAGACGCAAAAATTCTTTTACTTTGACACTTGACATATACCCCGAGGGGGTATATAATAAAATTAAGATACCCTATGGGGGTATAAAGAAATCGAAAGGAGCACACCATGGCAAACTGTACTAACCCAAAATGCAAATGCATCAACTGCAAATGCGGCGAGAATTGTACCTGTGACGGAGATACTTGTAACTGTCCTCCTGAGTGCAACGAAGAATAGCTCCCCCTATTCGGATTAGTGTTATAAAGAGCCTCAAGATTTGGGGCTCTTTATTTTTGATAAATATGATACAATCATACCTATCAGAGGAAAAATTATGGAAAACAATCACGAAAACAATAATGAAAATAACAGTGACATCCAGGAAAGCTGCTGCTACGAGCACCTGCACCCGAGCCACAAAAAAGAAATCCCGAGACTCAACAGAGCAATCGGACAGATGGAAGGCGTGAAAAGGATGATAGAAGAACAGCGCTACTGTCCTGAAATTCTTATCCAATTAAAAGCCATACGCTCTGCAATAAAATCCGTTGAAAGCAATATCCTAAAATCCCACCTTGAATGCTGTGTTTCTGACACCTTTTCCAACAAAGAAGAGAGCCAGAAAAAAATTATGGAAATTAAGGATTTGTTAGACAAATTTCAAAGTTAAATCTTGCCAAGTTTTACTTTATCTTAAACATTGAAATCAATTGCATCATAGACTTCGCTTCTCTAAAAAGAGCATCGCTGGCTGAGGCACTTTCTTTGCTGAATTCGCTGTTTTTCTTAGCTATTGTAAAAATCTGATCTAACTTAGCAGTTGCACTAATAATAGCCTGTGACTGGATTTCAGAAGTATCCATAATCTCTTTCACCACATCAGCAACAACCACAGAAGTGTTTTGAGTCGCATGTGTGCTCTTGTCAGCAAGTGTACGAACTTCTTCCGCCACAACGGAGAACCCTTTTCCTGCTTCGCCTGCTCTAACAGCCTCAACAGCCGCATTCAAAGCAAGTATATTCGTTTGATATGAAAGGTCTTCGATGATTTTGTTAATCTTTTCAATCTCATTTGATTTTATACGTATATTTTCAACAAACCCGACAATCTCAGGATGACCGTCTTTTGCGGGAGCACCTGAAAACTGAATCGCAATATCATTGAGCGTCTGTCTTAAATCATTGATGGAATCTGTTTGCATCTGGCTGCTTTTCTCTATGTTTCGGGCAATTTCAAGAACCTTGCCGGCGTCATTATCAACCCGCATAGCCGCTGTTTTGATTTGAGACAATGTCTTGTTCAAAGAATCAATAATTCTTGTTAAAGATTCTTTTATCGGCGAGAAATCCCCGATGTAATCTATATCTACGCTGATATCAAGGTTATTCTCAGATATCTGCTTAAGCTCTTTGGCAATGTCTCCGATATACATGTTCAAGTTATTTTTGATTTCCTGTATAGAATAAATCAGCATACCCATCTCGGAAGTATCTGACTGCTCGGAAAAATCATTCAACAAATTACCCTCTGATATCTCAAGCAATTCATTCTTAACAAGGAGGACCGGGCGAATTACTTTTCTAAAAATTACAACCATTGAAATAACCTGTAAAACAACCAGTATAAAAATTAAAATTGTAACCAAAGTCCTAAAAGCAGACGCTTTTTTTTGAATATCTTC
>JAVBRY010000209.1:0-10612 GCA_031547505.1 Candidatus Gastranaerophilaceae bacterium
TGTCAGAGACTTGAGCAAAAATTCAGACTTGCTCAAAAAATCCGACTACGCTAACTATATCTTGGCGCAGGCATATTTGAATCTGAAAGAATATAATAAAGCCTTGAATTCAGTCAATAAAGCTCTTTCAATGAACGATAACAATGCAAACTATCTGAAATTAAAAGCGCAAATTTATTGTGAAAGTAACAGATACTCGGATTCGATAAAAACTATCGACAGTATCCTCGCTCAAAACCTTAAAATAATGAACTACAACAAGGATATCGAATCTTTAAGATACTTTGTTCTCGCTAAAGCCACAAAGGACAGAGATAAATCAAGATTCTACCTCGCAAACTATTTCTACAAAAGCTCTGATATCCAAAGAGCAATTAAAGAACTGAGCCAAAATATCTTCCAGGATAAAAAGGATACTGCATCTTTAACAAAATTGGCAGATATTTATTTTGAACAGAAAGATGTTCTAAAAGCGCTCGAACTTTACGACAAAGCATATAAAATAGACAAAAACGACCCGAATACCTTAATTGGGCTGGGAAATGTTTATTCACTCGAGCACAATTACAAAGATGCGCTCGACTACTATTTAAAAGCACTTAAAAAAGACAAAAACAATGAGATTGCTTTGATAAGTGCAGCGTATTGCTATAAGATGCTTGAATCCCCTGAAAAAGCAAAAGACTTTACAACAAAAGCTCTTAAAGCAAACCCTAATTCCGACAAAGTTTATTACATAATGGCAAAGATGGATGATATCTATGCCACGAACTATCTGAAAAAAGCTATTACAATAAATCCGATGCATGCTGATGCCTGGATGGATTTGGCATACAATTCTATCCGTAACAAACAATCAGGACTTGCCTACGGATACCTTCAACCTGTAAAATATATAGACAAGAATAATTATCGTTATTACTACATATCCGGCTTGATTAAAAAGCAGGAAGGCAATGTTGAAGGCGCAAATGCGGACTTCAAAAAGGCACAGAATTTGAACCCTTCTTTCGAAGAAGCTTCAAAAGAAATCTTACAACTCTAATTGGAACAGTGGAATAGCATAGATGTTTATAGACAGTTTTAATTTATTAATAGTCGAAGACCACGCACTCACGAGATTTGCGTTGAAAACCGCATTTGAATCTTATGAGTATGAGGTGTTTGAGGCTGAAAATGCACAAGCTGCCTATAAATGTATCAAAGATAATAAAATAGATGTCATATTGATGGATCTGGGTTTGCCTGATATTAACGGTATTGAAGCTACAAAAAAAATTAAACAAACCAATCCGAACATAAAAATAATTATCCTGACTTCTCATGAGAAAAAAGAAGAAGTCCTTGATTCCCTAAAAGCAGGTGCAAATGCTTATTGTTCAAAAGATATAAATCCATCTAAACTCATAGACGTAGTCAAATCAGTCCTCCAAGGTGATGCCTGGTTTGATGCAAAGATTGCACAGATTGTGCTCGAAGCTGCATCTTCGGGTCAAAAATTATATTCTGATGAATCAGTCGGAGATGCGAATCTTACTGCCAGAGAAAAACAGGTGCTTGCTCTTATCGTTGAAGGTCACAACAATAATGAAATCGCCAAGAAGCTCGATGTCAGTATAAATACAACAAAAGCCCACGTATGTAACATTTTGCAAAAGCTCGCCGTTCAAGACAGAACCCAAGCCGCAATCCGCGCTATTAAAGATAATTTGATTTAGTCGACTAAAAATTGGCTGAAACAAAGTTGAAGCCTGATTTTTGTCGCCCCGTACTTGATACGGGGTCTCCGGCAAAGCCGGTCAAGATTTTATACTGCTTTTTGGATTGCTTCTTCGGACTCTGTCCTCATCGCAATGACAATAATGCTTACCCTATCATACGGTTAAGTTCTGTATATCAATTTGCCGTATTTTTGGGTTACATGCTATCATTTTTGAGGTCGGAGAATTTTAGATTCCAACCTGATACAGGTCTAGATGGATAACAAAAAAAACATAATCTTAATAGGGATGATGGGAGCAGGCAAGAGTGTTTTGGGACACCTTCTTGATGAAAAACTTGCTGATTTTTCGTATGTTGATATTGATAAAGAAATCGAAAAAGAGGCAGGAAAATCCATAAAAGAAATTTTTGTCCAAAACGGCGAAGAACATTTTCGCAGACTTGAAAGCAAGATAATTAAAAAATTCTGCACTTATCACAATCAGGTTATCTCAACAGGCGGTGGAATTGTTGAGAAAACTGAAAATATTGACACGATGAAAAAAAACGGGGTACTCTTTTATTTAAAGGCACATCCGAAAACACTGCTTGAAAGGATAAAAGATTCAACTCACCGCCCTATGCTTTTTGGGCATGATCCGATGGAAAGAATTAACCAGTTGATGGAAAAGCGTGAACAGCTTTATAAAATGGCGGATTATGAGATTCAAACGGATAGAAGAGAATTATTAGATATAGCGAACGAGATATTGGAGAAATATAATAATGACAACCAGAGCAACCAGTCTGACAATTAGCATACCCTCAAAACCGGACTATAGCTACGACATAATCATAGGAGAAAATATACTTGAAAACGTAAACGATTTTCTCATAAAATACACAGGTGCAAAGAAATTTTTGGTTGTAACCAATCACACAGTCTACAATTTATACAAACACAAACTCAAAATCAACAATTCCGAATACGTCATCTTAGACGATGGCGAAGAATACAAAAACTATAACTCATTGAAAAAAATATACGATGCGGCTGTTGAAGCTAAACTCGAACGCTCGGACTATATAATAGCGTTTGGCGGCGGGGTTGTAGGTGATATAGCGGGTTATGCTGCTGCAACTTATATGAGGGGCATCAATTTTATTCAAATCCCAACCACACTCTTGGCGCAGGTGGATTCTGCAGTCGGCGGGAAAGTCGGAATTAACCACGAAAAAGGCAAAAATCTCATCGGTGCTTTTTATCAGCCAAAACTCGTCATATCGGATATTTCACTCTTAAAAACTCTCGATAAACGACAGCTGAAATCAGGACTCGCCGAGGTTTTGAAATATGCATTCATCGAAAAATCCTGCGACTGCCCGTTATATCACAGGTTCTATGATTTCCTTCTTGCCAATGTGGAAAAGATTTATGAACTTGACCCTGACACGATGATTCAGCTCATCAACATCTGCTGCACACTAAAGGCACATGTCGTGAGCAGAGATGAAAGAGAAGCAGGAATCAGAGCAATCCTAAATTTTGGACACACATTTGCCCACGCTATCGAAAACCTGACCGACTACAAACGCTACACACACGGCGAAGCAGTGGCTATCGGGATGAAAATGGCATTTAAGGCATCTTATATTATGAAAATGATTGACGAAAACTACTATATGGCAGCGAATGAACTGATTGATAAGTATGGGCTTGTAGGTGAAATCCCACAGTTCTCGTCGGCAAAATTCATCGAAGCAATGAGCCACGACAAAAAAGTCGATGCATACAAAATCAGATTCATCCTCTCAAGCGGCGACTTCATGGTTAAAATGGTTAAAGATGTCACCTATGACATAATTTGTAAGAGTATTGCGTAAGATAACTACTCATCCAGCTTAATATACTGCGTTTCTTCCCATTGAAGGTCGATGTATTTTATCTTCTTGTCGAGCTTTTCAATTTGTGGAAGAATGGAGCCGATATTTTTTACCCTGTTATTTGCGGTGCTGTTGAGTTCACCTATTCTCACACTGACATCAGGAAGCTGTACATAAACATCTTTTGGATTTCTTAGGTCAATGTATCGAATCTGCTCTCCACTATATGTTTCTAGGCTTTTAGCCAGTGAATAGATTCTGTTGATTTTTTCTTCATCCCAGTTTCTGTAGTCATCGCCTTTTGTGCCGTAGGTTAAAACAAGATACGTATCGAACGACAGATCCAAAGGCAGATACTCACGTCCGATGAGCCTTCCGCCTTCCGTGAAAAACCCTATAGGCGGTACATCTTCGGCAGGAGAGATACTTATTATCGGTACTCTTTCTTCAATAAGAATATCTAAACGTGCAGGGAACCAGAAACGTCTGACATAGACCTGTTTGACAGGTTCAAGAGTTTCAATATCTCTTTCGATTTTGCTTGTGTCAAAAAGATAAATGGGTCGTTGAGGAACCGGGGTTTGTCTTAAAATACCCATAATCTTGTATTTTGGTGTGATTCTATTCCCGATAATCTCAAGCGATTCGTGGCTTGTGGAGCTGAAAGCATTCTGTGGTAAATACCACTGCGGAAGTTTATAGACTTTATAACCTGCAAAAATCATCGCAAGAATAATCAAAAATCGGACCAAAGCGCGTGTTTTTTTAAGCCATATCTGGCTTTTACGAACATCGCGCTGCATCTGATTAATTTTCAGACGGCGGGCGATATTTATATTGTCACTGTCGCTTTTTCTTTGTTTCATTTTGTTTTAGGTTCCTGCATGGCAGTTATTTATGGCTTACGTTTATTTATTCAAGCCGGCACCGTTTAAGATTATTTGTACAAGCTCATCATAGCTGATTCCCATAGCTTTTGACTGGGCAGGTAAATCGCTCAAGTCAGTCATACCCGGGCTTGTGTTGATTTCCAATACATAAGGAGTGTCATTCGCAATCAGAAAATCCACTCTGCTAACACCTCGGCAGCCTGTGGCATTGTGGGCTTGAACCGCAATCTCTTTCACTTTTTTCGTCATCTCTGGCGAAAGCTGTGCCGGCAGGATGAATTCTGTCAGACCGGCAGTGTATTTTGCATCGAAATCATACCACTCGGTTTTTGTCCGAAATTCAAGAATCTCTGTGGCGAAAGTTTTTTCTCCATCCTCTAAAACACCTACGGTTGTGCTGATTCCGTCTAGGTATTCTTCAACAAGCACATCTTGCTTGTATTCAAAAGATTCTTTTATCTTGGAGTCGAATTCTTCAGGCGTACACACCTTGAACATACCAAGGCTCGAGCCTTCTGATACAGGTTTTAGCATAAAAGGATATTTCAAATCTTTTATTTTTTCGCGATAATCATCGGACTTTTTCACAAGCACAGACTTGATTAGAGGTATGCCTGCACTTCTGAGAATATTTTTTGTGTAATCTTTATGCATACAAACCGAACTCGCCATAACACCGCATCCTGTGTATGGTATACCCATTGTTTCAAGCAGACCCTGAATGCATCCGTCTTCGCCAAATCGTCCGTGCATAGCGTTGTAGACAACTTCTATGTCTTTCTCTTTTAAAGTTTGTGCGATATTTCTGTCTATATCTATCATCTCGGCATTTTTATATCCGAGTCTTTTTAAAGATTCAAAAACGTTTTTGCCCGAACGTAAAGATACCTCGCGTTCGCTCGATGGTCCTCCGCAAATCACTGCTACTTTTGCGTTTTCGTCTATAACTTTTTTAATATCGTGTCCCATAATTTTTCTTCTTCTTCATCCTTCTCCCCGATAAATTTTACCTCGGGCTCAAGTTCTATTCTATACTTATCTTTAACCATATTATACATTTTATTCATCAGATATGAAACATCTTTTGAATCGGCATTATTTTCATTGATAATAAAATTCGCATGTCCTTCCCAGACATTTGCTCCGCCCTGGGCAAGCTCTTTTGCCCCAACAAGCTCTAACAATCTCCCCGCAGAATCGTTTTCAGGATTCTTAAAAATACTTCCGACGTTAGGGAGCGCAAGATTGGGCTGTCTTTTTTGCCTGAAATCTATATTTCGCTCCATCAACTCGTTCACTTCATCAGGTGTTTTTTGTTTGAGCTCAAAAACAGCATTTACTAAAACATAATTCTTTCTGCTCAATATTGATTTTCGATACAAAAACTCCATATCAATTTTCTGCAGCGCAATCAGTTTTTTAGTGCTCATATCAAACACCTGTGCGCTGACAAAAGTATCTGAAACAAACTGATTGTGCGCAGATGCATTCATATACACAGCACCGCCGACAGTTCCGGGGAACCCTATCATGAACTCAAACCCGCTCAGACCTGCTTTTTGAGCTTCTCGAGAAAGTAATGGAACTCTAACTCCGCAGTCTGCCGTGATTCTTGTTCCTTCGATTTTAAAACTTTTCATTTCTGTCGTGAGGATGACATCGTTATTCACACCTCTGGATGAAATAAGAACATTCGAGCAGCCGCCAAGAACTATAGGGTTGTTTAAAGTTGTTAAAAGTTCTACGAACTCATAAGATGTTTTGGGAAACCAGGCACGTTTTGCACAGCCTCCGATTTTGAAGGTTGTATGCTTCTTAAGTTCATAATTCTCAAGACATTTGATGCCCATTAATAAACACTCGTTTTGTAATTCTCTTCGATCTCTTTACCGATATTAGTCACGTCGCCCGCGCCTAATGTAATTACTATATCACCATTTCTCAAATCTTGTGCAATTATCGCCGCCGCTTCTTTGATATTTCCTTTTGCATGCACCGCCTGAATCTTGAGCGCTTTTATAAAACTTTCAGCATTTATACCCTCGATAGGCTCTTCTGAAGCAGCATAAACATCCATAACATAAAGCTTATCTACCATATCAAAGGCGTTCAAGAAATCATCCCAAAGTCCCTGAAGTCTTGTGTATCTGTGCGGCTGAAAAACAGCAATCAATCTGCACTGAGCGAAACTTCTCGCACTCTCAAGCGTAGTTTTGATTTCGCTCGGGTGATGGGCGTAGTCGTCGATGATTTTTATGTTATCGAATTCGCTCACAAGCTGGAATCTTCTGCCCATGCCGGAGAACGCTTTAAAATGCGGAACGATTCTTTCAAACGGAACTCCGTCTTCAACAAGTGCAGCTATCACGGATAATGCATTATAGACATTGTGTTTGCCCGGTATAGAAAGCTCCACCGTACCGAGTGTGACGCCTTTTTTGATAATATCGAAATGTGAATGATCTTCTTCATAAACAATATTTTTCGCCGTATAGTCAGCCCAGTTCAATCCGAAAGTCACAAACTTTCGTGTCGGATTTTCTTTTATAAGCTGGCTGTTTCCGACGCAGTCATTGTTTATAACGATGATTGCATTTTCGGGCGTGTTTGCAATGTGTGTGTTGAATGTGTCGATTAAACCTTTGAATCCGTCAGTGTAAAAGTCGATGTGATCCATCTCAAGGTTTGTGATTATACTTATATCAGGCGAATATTTAGTGATTGTTCCGTCTGATTCGTCCAGCTCGGCAACAAAATATTTTCCGTCGGTTGCTCTGGCATTTGTGTCAATCTCAGGAATTCTACCACCCACACAAAATGACGGGTTGTACATAGCTTTTTCAAGCACGTATGTGCAGAGTCCGCTGGTTGTAGTTTTTCCGTGAGTACCTGCAACGCCGATGAACTTTGGTTTTTCTTCTTTACCAAACCCTGTAGAAATAAGTTCTAATATATCTGAACGGTGGTGGATTTTTAAGCCGTATTCTTTTGCTTTAATTATCTCGGGGTTTGTATCTTTTATCGCAGTAGACGAAACTATTGTCATATCAGGTTCTATATACTCGGCGCTGTGTCCGACATAGATTTTGGCACCCATATCCTCAAGCTGTTTTGTATATTTGCTGGCACTGATATCAGTACCGGAAACTGCATAGCCAAGCTCTAAAAGGTATTTGGCAAGCCCGCTCATCCCGATTCCGCCTATAGCTATAAAATGAAATTTCTGGTGAAATTCCTTCTGTTCCTTATTTTCCATCGCCGTTTTCCTTAACGCTTAATGTATTCAACTATTTTAGTACAAAAACCACCAAAGCGCCTAGGTGTTTAGGACGATTTTTTGCAGCCAATTATGTAAAAATTAATATTCCTGAGTTATACAGTCCAAACCGCCCTGACCCGTCAACAAGAAATTTGTTGAGGCAAAGAATATTTTATCAATCTTTGCATTATCTTTTAAGTATTGCTCCATACTGCTGTTAAGCCCCGGCACATCCGAATTATTGGTTATATAGTAGGTTTTCCCATCTTTTGCCGTGCCTCCGACACCGTTCAGGAAATTCACTTCCGGCGGCTTAGTTTTTTCACGTAACTTTTCTTCTTGTGCTCGAAGTTTCGATTGCTGCATTTGGGTTTTTACATCCATACTTCCGTCGAAAACAAGAGGAGGCAGCGGTTCTTCAAAATAGTTGAAACAAGGTACTTTGACAGTTTCATAGCCTGCCTGCGTTAGGGCATCTTGAGCTTTATTTCTCTGTTGTTCGGTTTTTTCAGACATTGCTGCCATACCGCTTTGCAGCCTTTCCAGCTTTGTTCTTTCAACTTCACTCAATTCAGGATTTTTTAACAAGTCCTGAACCATATCTATCCCGCTTTCGAAATCAGGTACTGCCATAACACCGTTTTGCAAAGGTCTGTAGGCCATATCTATATGAAAATCAAACTGTGGAATATATGTAACATTCTCCGGTTTTAAGCCAAGGTCTTCAGCGATTGCAGATTTCGCAATTTCTCTGTTTTCGGGCGTGTTTTCCTCAAGCCCCATCGCGATCATAGTATAGCCTATTGATTCTTCACCAATAACTGCCCCCGGGCTTCCGTCAGCCAGCTTGGTGTTCAATACATTGCCGCCTTCAAGATAACTTTTGCCATAAACTTTATCTTCATCAGGTATTGAGTTCAAATATTTTTCGGCGTTGCCCATAGAGTCGGCTACACGCCCTTGTGCGGTATCGGAGAATTGTACTCTTGAGGAAGTAATTTCTTTTATTTTTTCCATATAACCCTCAAGTTTTTCCGATTCCTCTTCATCACGATAATTAATCTCCCGAGAAGGCATATTGGCAGTATTCGGTATATAGACCTTGCCGTCAGAGCGTCTGATAGTAGTGTCTTCCACCCAAACATCCTCTTTGAATGCGCCTGAGCTTGTCTCTACGGTCTGCACCTCAAAGCCGACTTCTTCTCCTATTTCTTTAAGCTCTCCTATTACCTTCGGAGCGTCGTATCTCAAACCCTCTGAAACTGTTATCACAGAAAGTCTTCTATCAAGACCCTCATGCTTAATCTCAGGGTTTTGCGCTTTAGGCATAGAGGCAGTTGCAGGAGTTTGCTCCTCAGATTCAGGTTCAGACTGTGTTGTGGAAGTAAAACCATCACCAATTTTGCCAAGCTGTCCTTCTCCTCCTATTATTTCCGACAACAAGTCCTTATTTTCAGCAGGCGCTTCAACGCCTGATTTATTAAACAAAATACCTAATTCGCTGCCTATTTTCTTCAAAAAAGTCATATTCATTCTTTTCTTTTGGGTTATTAAAGTATTATTGTCATATCGACATAAATTCCAAAAGGCTTTAGGTTATATTAAGTTTTGTTAATGACTTTGGAGCAGCTATTTAAACCTTTTCTTCATAATTTCCTTCGTCAAAAAATTAATCCAACTTTGTGGGAGTTTTGAATATAAATGAACCATCTTCGCATCCCGTCCGACACAGTATGACAGCTTGGGGCTTTTCACCGTAAGCGCTTTCAGCACTGTATTTGCGACCTCGATAGGCTCAATCCCCGTATCGTTGTTCTCTTTTGCATTCTTTACAAGATACTCAAACTCTTTTTTATACTTCTCTTTCTGCCCCACAGACACACCGTCCATAATTTTTTCACACGCATCGACAGACTTGTCCCAGATTTTTGTTTTCACAACACCGGGCTTTATTGAAATCACTTTCAGATTAGGATTTTTAGATTCCAAAAGTAAAGAATTAAAGAAAATATCGAGCGCGCGCTTTGACGCGCAATATGGCGATATAAATGGAAACAAACCAAAACTCGACATAGAACTTATATTAATAATCCTGCCTTCTAAAATCGGTAAAAACTTTTGTGCAGTGCGGATTGCACCGTATACATTCACCTCAAACTGCTTTTTAATAGCATCAACTGGTAAACACTCAATCGGGCCGCCCAGAGCAATACCGGCATTGTTTATTAGTGCATATAGTTTATCCGTGTGTGATTTTACTGTTTCAAAGGCCTTGTCAACGCTTTCTTGGTTCTCAACATCGATAAATAGCCCGATAATATTGCTGTTTATCTCTTCAAGTGACTTCTTGTCCTCCTCTTTTCTTATTCCTGCAAAAACCTTGAATCCGTTTTCAGCAAGAACCAAGGCAATTTCCTTGCCCAAACCCGAAGATGCACCCGTAACTAAAACATATTTTTTCATACACTCCACCTATACTGTCATTCTGCACTTGATACTGAATCTGACCAGCCTTGTGATAAATCTTTAAACTCGGGATTAACTTCTTTTATCAAATCAAGCTTCCATTTTCTGTTCCAGTTTTTAAGTTACTTTTCTCTTTGTATAGCTGATTCAATAGACTCTGTTAACTCATAATAAACAAGTTTTTTAAGATTGTATTTTTCACTAAAACCTTTTGCTAATTCATTTTTATGTTCAAACAATCTTCTGTCAAGATTATTTGTAACACCTATATAAAAAGTTGAATTATATTGATTTGTAATAATATAAACACAATAAATTTTCATGACATATAGTTTACCATAATAATCTACCTGTCATTCCGCACTATATCGCCCTAATATTAATATGTCATCCTGAACTTGATTCAGGATCT
>JAVBRY010000202.1:0-3515 GCA_031547505.1 Candidatus Gastranaerophilaceae bacterium
GTCAGAATGAGTGAAACACGACAACATCAATATAATGAGGGTGACCTCTCTAAGCCCGAAGGCTAAAAGATGTCGGAGTCAGTTGACGATATGAAAAGTTCTAAAAATGATTTTAAACAGGGGAAAGAACACTTATTAAACCACTTTTAACTAAGTGGTTTTTTTTTATCCAAAAACTGATAAGATTTAAAAAAGAAAGCTAAAATAAATAAAATATGAAAAAAATTCTTTCAATATTACCGAATAGTATAGCAGGAACCCTCATTATCAAGGGGTTCAATGCCGGTTTCAAATCTAACGGATGCTTCGTTTATGAGGTCGACTTCCGTGATTTGGAGATAGATGACATCGAGAAGTTCAAGCCGGATATGATTTTTGGATATGACTACGGTTTTTTGATGTCAGATGATACTGATTTAAAAAAATACATTATAGAAAATAAAGATAAGTATAAACTTGTTCATTATTTTGCTGATGAGCCCAACGGCAAACTGGCGTATGTGGATAAAAAACATTTGTATGAAGAGTACAAAAAACTGGATGCTTTTTCATTTATTTGGGACAGGGATTTTTTATCTCAGCTGCCTGAATCAAAATATCTACCTCTGGGAATAAACTATAAAGTGTATCGAATAGAGCCTGTGGCGAAAAAGTACGATATTTCATTTGTGGGGAGACCATTGACGGATAAACGCCAGAAAATTCTTGCTGCACTAGTGAAGACTTTTAGAAACAAATTGAATATTTTTTCTTACGAACGTCATTTTTTGCAGAGCCTTGATGATATGAAAAATAAAATGCTTCTTACCGATGAAGAGATGGAGATTTATAAAAATTCGTATAGAGGATTTGTGAAAACTGAAAAGGAGCTGGCGGAAGTTTATCAAAGCTCAAGAATCAATGTGAATATAACTTTGCAAGGAAATTCAGGTATGAACTATAGAGTTTTTGAAGTCCCTGCGAGTTTTGGATTTTTGATTACTGACTATGTTGATGATTTGGCTGAAAATTTTGAGATTGCAAAAGAGCTTGAAACTTATGAAAACGTTGAAGAACTTATAGACAAAATAAAATTCTATCTTAAAAACCAAGAGATAGCGGATAAAATAGCACTAAACGGTTATTCAAAAGTTATTAAAAAACACAGCTATACAGCCCGAGCGGACATGCTCTTGCGAGCGATTGGGTTTAAGGGTCAGCAATAGACGGTAACCTGTAGGTTGGGTGCAACCCAACACTACAAAAGCGGACATTACGAAACATTAACTAATGACCGTGCTAAAAAAATAATATAAAATTAAAAATGGAGACAGATAAATGGAAGTATCAACAGTGAAAGAAATAAAACCATCAGATAAATTGTTAAAATTGCCGAAATATATATTTGCAGAACTCGATGAATGGAAAGAGGAAGCAAGGAATAAAGGCGTGGACTTGATTGACCTTGGAATCGGAAACCCTGACGGCGCAACACCTGAGCCGGTAGTTAAAGCGGCATTGAAATCTATTCAAGACCCAAAAAGCCACGGATATCCGAGCTTTAGAGGGAAGATGGAATTCAGAGAAGCCATCGCAGACTGGATGAAAAGAAGATATAACGTAACTATTGACCCTGCGACCGAAATTCAGACCCTTATCGGGGAGAAGGAAGGATTGGCGAATTGTGCTATGGCGTTCACAAATCCTGGTGACGTGAATATTGTTCCCGACCCTTATTATCCTGTTTTGTCTAGAGGTACTTGGATTGCGAGCGGTGAGGTCTTTCACGTTCAATTGAAAAAAGAGAATAATTATCTGCCAGATTTAAATGAAATTCCTGAAGAGATTGCTCAAAAAGCAAAGATTTTCTTTATAAATTATCCGAACAACCCGACTGCAGCTATTGCTCCGGTTGAGTTTTTGGAAAAGGTTGTGGATTTTTGTAAGAAGTACGGCATATTGCTTGTGTCAGATTTGGCATATGGCGAGGTTTGCTACGACAACTACAGACCGATAAGCATCTTTGAAATCGAAGGTGCAAAAGATATCGCGCTAGAGTTCCATTCGTTCTCAAAAACCTTTAATATGGCAGGCTGGAGGGCGGGTTTTGCTGTCGGTAAAAAAGAATTTATCGATATAATTTATGCGATGAAATCGAATATCGACTACGGCACATCGACGCTTGTTCAAGATGCGGCTATTGAGGCTTTGACTATGCCGTATGACTATGTTCAAAAGATTATGGACGAGTATCACGACAGACGCGAACTCATTGCCGATAATATGACAGACTTGGGCTGGGATGTGTATAGAACCCCTGCTACGATGTATTTCTGGCTAAAAGTACCAAGCGGCTACACTTCAAAAGAGTGGTGCAAAATGGTACTGGATAAAACAGGCGTTGTGTTCACTCCGGGTGTGGCTTTCGGTGCAATGAGCGATGACCATTTCAGGTTCTCGATTGTACAGTCCGCAGAACGCCTGAAAGAAGCATTCAAACGTATGAGAGAAGCAGGAATCAAATTCTCTTAAATAATGTAAATGAGTGTATCTATAAAATATTGCGTCATTCTGAGCCCTTTAAGGGCGAAGAATCTCTGGGTATTATAATAATCTTTGCGCCATCTTACCTCAACCATCTCCAGTGAGGAGTGAAAGATCTGTGCCCTACTTACAAACTAAACACCAAAAACCACCTTTTAAAGAGGCGGTTTTTATTATTTTTTATGATACATTTTACGTATCTTACTTACTACTTGCTACTTTATTTTCTTGTTTTTCTATTTTTTTCTCAACCAATTTGTTCGCCTTATCGTAAGTCTCTGTAACAACAACTCCTGTGTTGCTGTTAAATGTTGAAACTGTACGTCCATTTTTTCTGTAAGTTATTTCTTCAGAAATTCCACTTGAATTAGTTCGTAATGTTGTTATACTGCCATCAGAATTTTTTGTGGTTAAGGTACCTGTGAATGTGTCGAATACAGTTTTAGAATTTTCCAAGGTCTCAGCAGGAAGATTATTAATCGGAAGTCCAAACATAAAAGTTAGTCCAAGCGGATTCATTCCGTTCTGTATAGGTTTAAATTCTTGTGTTGACGGGATGAAAAGAGAATTCATTTTTTCTTTTAACACGTTATTTAAACTGTCAGATTGAACTTTTTTAGTACTATCTGATTTTGCATCGCTGATAAGTACTTGATTAACTTGACCTGTCATAGTAATCTCCTTTTCTCTTAATAAATTAAAAATCCTCTTGTTATTAAAAAGTATTTTTGGACAGGAAAATTGATATACTCGTTTTATTCTATTCTATTCTATTCTATTCTATTCATAGATATAAAAGAGTTTTAGCGGTTTTAAATTCGTGTTTGCAAAAGTTAATATAGAGACCGCCTCCCCCCGTAAACTAACTAAACGAAGCTTTGCTTCGTAGGGAGTTCGGGGCAAAGCCCTGATGGGCAACAGCTAGAAAAGTTTGGTTTTAGGTACCAATTTTATCCGAGCTTGACCGGTAAAATTGGTATTTAAAACCATTA
>JAVBRY010000076.1:0-7356 GCA_031547505.1 Candidatus Gastranaerophilaceae bacterium
AGTACAGGAAAACGCAAAATCGTCCTGGTTTGGCTTCTTGATTTCAGTAAAAGAAAAATGCAAATTCACCAAACAACAGCTTGTTGAATATCTTGAAGATAACAATGTCGGCACAAGACAGCTCTTTGCAGGGAATATCCTAAGACAACCTATGTTTGTTAACGACGAAATCAGCCTCAGAATTGAAGATTCAGCACTGTTAAAATCAAATAAATTAAACGAGCGTACCTATAGAACTCTGCCAAATACTGATTTTATTATGAACAACACCTTTTGGGTCGGCGTATATCCGGGCTTAGGAGAAGAAGAACTGGATAGAATCAGCGATACAATCCACAAATTTATCGGTGAACACAATGTCTAGAAATATTTTGTTAACTGGTTCAGGCGGCTTTATTGGTAAGAACCTCAAAGAACACTTGGAATACAAATATACTTTGTTGTGCCCGAGAAGCTATGAGCTGGATTTGAGAAACACGGCAGCTGTCCAAAATTATTTCAACAATAACAAAATAGACTTCATAATCCACTGTGCCACAAAAGGCGGAGCACGAGGAGTCATAGACGACAAATCCGTTGTCGAAGAGAACCTAGCAATGTTCAACAACTTAAAATCCTGCCTTAACAATAATAGAATGATAGTTTTCGGCTCGGGTGCACAATATAACAAATCACAGCCGCTAAAAAAAGTTAAAGAAAAAGACCTTGGCATATCTCTTCCACCTGATACCTACGGTTATTCAAAATACTTAATCGCAAAAGAAGTTGAAAAAACAGAAAATATACTCTGCTTGAATATCTTCGGCTGTTATGGAAAATACGAATTGGAGTCACGTTTTCCCGCCTATGCAATAACTCGAAATTTACAAAAACAACCTGTTATCATCGATAAAAATGTCGTCTTCGACTATCTGTATATCGAGGATTTGTGCAGGATTGTCAGCCATTTTATAGAAAACAAACCTAAAGGAAAAGTCTTGAATATTACCCCGTCACAAAGCATCAGCCTTCTTGAAATAGCACAGATGATAAATTCTTATAGTGAGTACAAATCAGACATTTCAATCAAAGAAGAAGGTCTGAATAACGAATACACGGGCAGCAATTCACTGTTAATGAACGAGGTTAAGGACTTTAAGTTCACATCTTACGAAGAAGGTTTGAAAGACTATTTCAACTTTTTAAATACCACAACGCCTGCAATTCTAAAATAAAATCAGATAGAATTATTGTTTTCTCGACGCCAAAGTGTCTTCAAACTCAATCAATGCATCTGCACCGACTATTTGCTCGAGCGCTGCACGTCTTGATAAAAATTCACCTTTTGCTTTATTTTGCTGTTGAAGAGCGGCTCTATAATATGCATCTGCCATCAGGATTTGTTCTTGTGTTTTATTTTGTGCAGCCGTGTATTGTTTTTGGCGCTTGACAACTATCTCGTCAGTCTTTTTCAAAGATGCTCTTGCTGACATATAATCAAAATAGTAGTTAACTATTTTTCTTTGCAGTTCCTCAATTTTTCTTATTAAAACAATCATATCGGCATCGTTTACTTTAGAAAATTTGTAGTTTAACTCTTTATCGTCTACCGAAAGGTTTCCTACCACACTGCTTCCCATAATAGCCGAAACAGCAGCAACAGGATTACCTACACCTATACCGGCAAGACTTCCGACAGTTGTAAGGGGCTTAATTATTTTTTTGACAACACTTGTTTTTGGTTTCTCCTCATCAGGATTTGCAAGCTTGTAAATAATAAATTTAATCGTCTCGCTTTTTTGAGCCGCACCCATCCAAAGAAGTTTTATATCAGTCAATGTTTCTTCAGAATCCAAATCTATATCATCCGCAACTTCTTTTGAAATCTTCTTAAGGCTCAAGTCAGCATAAGTAAGGTTTTTAACAGCATTTGCTGCATTAAAATTCGCATCTTTTGTGGGTATATCTCTTTTACTGTCAGTAACCTTAAAGATTTTTTCAGGAACATGTTCAGTACCGAGTCTGTATGTATGGCTTTGCGGCATATCCAGCTCTTCCACAGTAACAGCTAATGCTGGTGTAGCAAAGGATATCAACATTATAAGAGATAATATTTTTTTTATCATCTTCCACCTCCCGGAACAGGTGCTTTAGGCTTTGCAGCATTAAAAGCATCTGATGGAACATAGGCAGGAGCCAATTCTTTAGGCTTTTCTTGAACCGTTTGCACTGGAGCTGACACAGCAGGCGAAGCAGGAACCTGAGCCTGAGCCTTTGGTGTTTCCTTCTTAACTTCTTTAACAGCTGCCTTAGGTGTTTCTTTTACTGCTGGAGTAACTGCAGGTTTTGTCGTCGCAGAAGTTGCAGGCTTAGCCGTTGGAGTAGCAGCTGGTTTAGCCGTTGTAGAAGTTGCAGGCTTGGTCGTCGCAGCAGTTGTTGCCGGCTTGGTCGCGGCAGGTTGTGCAGGTGTCTGTGGCTTTGCCATAGTTGCAACCGGCTTTATTTCCGGCTTAATTTCTGGTTTTTTAGCAGGAGCTTTGTTTTCCACAGTCGCTGCAGCAGTTTGCTTTGAAGGTGAGAATAATTCATCTTTAAACGCATACTGATAAAGATTCAAATTTTCTACCGCTTTTTTCCCTGCTAATCTCTGCAAATCCATATGATACTTCTTTGCTTCTTGAATCAGTCTGTACTCTTCATAAAGAAGATCATCATACATTGCTGAAGAAACAAGGATTTCCATATCATCTTTGCGCTTCAAAGCTTCTGAATAATTTTTATTGGATAAAACCAGCTGCTGGCGGGTTTCTTTTATTTGTCCCAAAACAAACTTATAGTTGTAATATGAATTTATGATAGTGTCCTGCAAAGTTTCAATCATACCTGCAAGCTCAATCAACTCAGTATCCGTCAACGGAGTCTCTGTAGGACCGTTTTTCTTTGTAATATAGTTCGTTGCGAGTCGCCCGGTTGCATAAGCAGCCGATTGAGTCATATAGTTCGAACCAAACATAGCAGGAATAAACGATGCACCGCTGACCAACGCAGAAACGGACTTCGCCATAATAGACGAGTGAACTCTTTGCTGCTCCGGTGGAATCGAAAGTTTTTTCATAGCAAATTTAATAATATTGTTGCTGTCTACCGTGGCTTTCCATAGCCCCTCTATATCCTCAAGATCCTTTTGCTGCTGTAATGACAACACGCCTTTTACAGCAGTATCTTGATCAAGTGTGAGGCTCTTTTCATCACGTGTAACTTTCGGTGTCATTTTTATAGCACCTTTTTTAACACTGTCATCGAGCTCAATATCCTCGGCAAAAACCACATTCGCCATCATAAATAGTATTATTAGAGAAATTAACTTTTTCATCAAAATATCCTATAATAAAATTATATACCACATATATTTTTTATTGTAATTTAGGATGTCAAAAGGAGAAACCGTGGGGGATTTTGAAGCTATAATTAAGGAACAGTAGGGTGGGGTCCCTACCCCACCGCCAAATATTTAGTCAATATATCAGGAGTAAAAATGACAGATTTTGAAACAATTATTGAAAATTTTTCCAATGTTGATTCTATAAGAGCAATTGTTCTTTCAGGCTCATCAACAAACGATAGCGCAGATGAGTGCTCTGATCTGGATGTTTATATTTATACAGACAAGGAAGTTGATTTAGATATAAGAAAGCAGATTGCCGAAAAATATGCAATCAATCCCAGCTTGAACAATACATACTGGGAAACAGGGGACGAAATGCTCATCAAGGATTCGGGCAAAGGGTTAGACATAATGTATCGTGACCCGAGTTGGATTGAATCAATGATTGAAAATGTCTGGGTGAAGCACTATGCCTCGCTCGGCTATACAACCTGCTTTTTACACAACATAAAAACTTCAAAAATTCTCTATGATAAAACAGGCTGGTTTAAGAATCTACAGGACAAAATAAGCGGCGAATACCCTGAAGAACTTTCAAAAAATATTATTAAAAAGAATCTTCCTGTATTGAAAGAAAAAAAATATGCTTCATATTATGGACAGATTAAATGCGCAATCGAAAGAAAAGACTATGTGGCTGTAAACCATAGAACAACCGTATTCTTAGCGAGCTACTTTGATATTATCTTTGCACTGAATAAGGTTTTTCACCCGGGTGAGAAACGCCTGATTCATTATGTAAAAACAAAATGCGCAAAAATCCCTCAGAATTTTGAAGAAGATGTGAATGCGTTATTAACTGCACCGTATGATAAAAAGCTTGAAAAGTTAGACAGTTTGGTTGAAAAATTGACTACTATTCTTTAGTTAATTGTCATACCGCTGCGTCTTTTTAAATACTTACCAGACTGCCATCAGACTTCTTGCCTACAGAAACATACTCAAAGCCTCGCTCTTGAAGCCTTTTGACATCATATTGATTTCTACCGTCAAAGATAATCGGCGATTTCATAAGTGATTTTATTCTGTCAAAATCAGGACGACGGAATTCATTCCACTCTGTCAAAAGCAGCATACAGTCAGCACTTTGAAGGGTCTCGTATGATGATTTGCAGTAGACTATCTTGTCACCGTAGAGTGACTTTGCCATATCCATAGCTTTCGGGTCATATGCTTGAATTGTAGCACCGCGTTCAAGAAGTGCATCAATTATAGTTATAGCAGGAGCTTCTCTCATGTCATTTGTTTTCGGCTTAAACGCAAGCCCCCATATAGCAAATGTTTTGCCTAAAAGATTCGTTCCAAAGCGATTTAAAATTTTATTAATAAAGATTTTTCTTTGCTCTTTATTTACATCATCAGCTGCCTGAAGCAGTTTATGTCCGCATTCATTGTCTTTAGCGGTTTTCAAAAGTGCTTTAACATCTTTAGGGAAACAGCTTCCACCGTATCCAAGGCCCGGAAATAAGAACTGTGAACCGATACGTTTATCAGAACACATTCCGATTCTGACCATTTCAGCGTCAGCGCCTACTTTTTCACAGATATTGGCAATTTCGTTTGCATAAGAAATTTTTATAGCAAGGAACGAATTAGCCGCATATTTTGTCATTTCTGCTGATTTTACATCCATAATAATCACAGGGTTACCTGTGCGCAAAAACGGTGAATACAATTCCTGCATAATTTCAGTCGCTTTTTGCGAGTTTGAACCGATAACCACTCTATCAGGTTTTAAGAAATCATCAACAGCAGCACCCTGTTTCAAAAATTCAGGATTAGAAACAACATCAAACTCTTCGTTTGTTTGAGCTTTAATAATTTTTGTTACTTCTTCAGCTGTACCCACAGGAACAGTCGATTTATCTATGATAACTTTGTATCCGTTAAGCGAACTTCCGATTTCTTTCGCTACCTGATAAACATATTGCATATCAGCAGAACCGTCTTCACCTTGTGGCGTACCTACTGCAATAAAGCAGACCAAAGATTTTTGAACAGCAGATCTAAGATCGTTTGTAAAAGTCAATCTGCCTTCAGAAACATTTACTTTAATAAGTTCATCCAGCCCCGGTTCATATATAGGAACAATACCTTGCTCAAGCTGTGCAAGCTTATTCAAGTCTTTGTCTACACAGACAACATCATTTCCCATTTCGGCAAGACAAGTTCCTGCAACTAAACCTACATATCCTGTTCCTACTACACAAACTTTCATTTTATCAGTTCTCCTTAATCTTTTGGCTAAAGTATGTGATGGTTTTTTCCAATCCTTCTTTTATATCCACTTTCGGTTCCCAGTCCAGTTCTTTTTTAGCAACTGTAATATCTGGTTTTCTTTGTGTAGGGTCATCTCCCGGAAGCGGCTCATAAACAATTTTTGAATCTGTTTTTATGGTTTCCGTTATCAATTTTGCAAAATCCAATATAGTTCTTTCGCACGGATTGCCCAAATTCACAGGTCCGATGAATTTTTGAGGATTGTTCATCATCTTGATTATACCATCAACAAGATCTGAAACATAACAAAATGAGCGGGTTTGTGAACCGTCCCCGTAAATTGTAATATCTTTTCCTTGAAGAGCCTGCACTATAAAGTTCGAAACAACACGCCCATCTTGAGGGTCCATATTCGGACCATATGTATTGAATATTCTTACAATTCTCGTATCAACACTGTATTGTCTATTGTAATCCATCATAAGAGTCTCGGTACAGCGTTTCCCCTCATCGTAGCAGCTTCTTATTCCGATAGGATTTACATTACCCCAGTATGTTTCATTCTGTGGGTGAACTTTCGGGTCACCGTAAACTTCAGATGTCGAAGCCTGAAGAATCTTAGCATTGTTTTTCTTCGCAAGTTCAAGCATATTCATTATGCCCAAGACACTCGTTTTCATTGTCATAACAGGATTATACTGATAGTGCGGCGGACTCGCAGGACAAGCCATATTATATATTTCATCAACCTTTGCATCATATGGTTCAATAATATCGTGCTTAACCAGTTCGAAATTCGGATTCGACATCAAGTGTTTTACATTATCTTCCGAGCCGGTGAAAAAATTATCCAGACATATTATATAATTGCCTTCATTTAATAATCTTTGGCATAAATGGCTACCGATAAATCCCGCCCCGCCTGTTATTAGTATTCGTTTCATTCAATATCTCCTAAATTCAATTTTTCGCCAAAGTATAAATCATAATTATTGGGCACAAAATGATTAAAACCTGAACCCTGGTGCAGTGTTATTTCTCCAAAATATAGTTTGCCATCTAAATCATAAAAATCCACACGCACATATTTGAAATTTTTTGCAATTTCTGCACCTATTTCAACCATTTTATCAAAAGTAGGCGGTTTTTCAACCTCAGGAGCTTCTGGTGATGATTTAGGTTTTTGAGGCCACTCAAAATATATCCTTTCCCAAGTCCAAGGATTATAAATCCTTCTGTAATTTGTACCCAGTCTGTCAATTGAGCAATAGACGAACTCTAATTCGCCATTTATAAAATGAAGCTTAAAATCATTTGGCAACTTTCCATCTTTTGTTTGAAGAAGTTTTTCAACGATGATACAAGGTTTGATATTCTTGTACTGCCATTCCCAGGAGTAATAATAAAAATTCCGGCTCATCCAATCTTTACATTCTTCTTGCAATGCTTTCCAGTCAGTAGATTCATTATCATTGAGTATTTTATACCAGCCGCATCCGGAGTTTGATTTAACAATACATGGAAATGTTGTAATATTTCTCGGATTTATATCTCTGTAGTTTTTAGTCTGGAATAACAGTGGTACAAGGTACTGCTCGCCAAAATTATCGCCTAAATATTTTCTGACTCGATATTTATCAGCACAAAGTGTATGAAAATCATTTTTGTCATATATTTTAAGCCACTGAATTTTTTCATTTAATGTCTTAGGA
>JAVBRY010000151.1:0-4117 GCA_031547505.1 Candidatus Gastranaerophilaceae bacterium
CCTAACGGTGCCGGTAAATCTACATCTTTCAAGATGATGTGCGGACTCGCCCGGCCGACGAACGGTACAGCAAAGATTATGGGAGTTGATATAACGCAAGACCCTACTCTGGCTCGCTCATATCTCGGGTATATGGCACAGAAATTCTCTCTATACGGTAATTAAAGCGTCGAAGAAAATTTAAAATTCTTTGCCGGAGCATACGGTGCAAATGTCAAAGAAGCCAACGACAAGGTTGAAGAGATTATTAATGTATTCGGATTCCAACAGTATGCAAATCAAAATTCAATGGAACTCCCTTTAGGATTCAAACAGCGTTTATCGTTGGCTTGTGCCGTTATTCACAGTCCGCCGATTCTGTTTTTGGATGAGCCGACTTCAGGTGTTGATGTCATAACCAGAAGAGATTTTTGGAACCATATTACCTCTCTTGCAAAAAAAGGGGTTACGGTTCTTGTAACCACTCACTTTATGGATGAGGCTGAATACTGCGACAGAATAAGCCTTTTCTACCGCGGCGAAACCATTGCCATAGACACTCCAGGTGATTTAAAACGAAAAGCCGGGGTTACAACGATGGAAGATGCGTTTATTAAATTGATTGAAGACAGCGAGAAAAATGAGGAGCGGGAATGAAGATACTTGCAGCTTTAGTCAAAAAAGAATTTTACCAGATTATTCGTGACCCCAGCAGTATAATTATTGCTTTTGTATTGCCGTTAATTCTCTTGCTTTTGTATATGTACGGGCTCAATCTTGATTCTGTCAAAATTACGTTGGGAGTAAGAAATGAAGACCCTACGCCTGAAACAGCAACACTGGTGAAGTCTTTCAGCCAGAGCAAATACATAATAGCAAAAGTCTACGACGACAAAGATATTATGTACCACGATATTGTTCGCTCAAAACTCAGAGGTGCAGTTATAATCCCCAACGATTTTGATAGAAAACTCTCAAAAAACCAAAGTGCGGATCTTCTTGTCATAACGGACGGAAGTGAAGTTAACACGGCAAACTATGCTCAGGCCTATCCGTTGAGTATTGTCAATCAATGGCTTGCGACCAGTAAATATCAATATAAAGTTAAGCCTGCGCTTGTGACACCTGAAACAAGATTCTGGTACAACCAAGATATCAACAGTCATTACTTTATTTTGCCCGGTTCATTGTCTATCACAATGACACTTATCGGGATGTTATTGACTGCGCTCGTTATTGCGCGGGAGTGGGAGCGGGGAACTATGGAGGCTTTGCTCAGTACGAATGTCAAAAAGATACACATTGTTCTCGGAAAATACATACCCTATTTCATACTTGGTATGCTCTCGATGCTGTTCAGTATATTTATGTGTATTGTTGTTTTTCAGGTGCCGTTTAGGGGGAATCTGTTTATCCTGTTCGGCGTGAGCTCTCTCTTCTTAATTGCCTGCTTAGGTATAGGGCTTTTCATTTCAACGAAATTTAAAGACCAGTTCTTGGCTAGTCAGGCTGCACTTGCGGTAGGATTTTTGCCGGCATTATTATTGTCGGGTTTTATTTTCCCTATAAATTCTATGCCTATGTTCTTTCAGTTTTTAACAATGATATTGCCGCCGAGGTACTTTGTAACCTTTATTGAAAGTGAATTTATGGCGGGCACTATTTGGGATATTGTAATTGTCAATTCAATATATTTAAGTATTTTAGGTATTCTGCTCTTTATAGCTGTTTACCAAAACACAATAATGCGCCTTGAAAGTGCAACGGAAATAGAGAAGGGCAAAAAAGATGTTCGGTAAGGTACTAGCACTGATAAAAAAAGAATTTCTTGCCATCTGGCGTGACCCAAAAAGCCGGATGCTTATTATCATGCCGCCATTGCTGCAGTTATTTATCTTTGCGAATGCAATTACTTTAGAAGTTAAAAATATTCATATGGTTATTCTTGATAGAAGCAATTCTGTAGAGTCGCGTGCTCTCATTTCAAGATTTGAGCATTCAAAATGGTTCAAAAAAGTGATACTGGTGGAAAATGATGATCAATTGAGACGCCGTATTGAAATAAGAAGAGCCCAAATCGGAATGGAAATAGACACTCAGTTTGCAACAAATATCCGTGCAAGAAAACCCGTCACAGTTCAGATGATAGTGGATGGAAGGGAAACAAACTCCGCAGCCATCGCAAACGGATACGCAATATCAATAATCGAACAGTTTAATAAAGACATAACACAGTATGACAAAAACAAAGGCGCTTCGGTCAATGTCGTTATAAGGAACTGGTTCAACCCTAACCTTGAATATCAGTGGTTCCTTTTGGTTTCATTGATTACATTACTCGCACTTGTAATATCGCTATTACTAACGGCATTATCCATCGCACGGGAGCGGGAGCTGGGAACTTTTGACCAGCTCATTGTAAGCCCTTTAAATTCGTTTGAAATCCTTTTAGGCAAGACCATACCGCCCTTGTGTATTTCAATAATTCTCACCTGCTTTATGACCGCTATGGCAATGCTTGTCTTCAGGGTGCCATTTTCAGGCTCTATGCTTTTATATCTGTTCGCAACAGTAATATCGCTTCTCTCTATTGTAGGTGTGGGGCTATTTATTTCCTCATTATGTAAAACCCAGCAACAAGCAATTCTCGGGGTATTCACCTTCCAGATGCCGGCGGTTATCCTATCCGGATTTATGTCCCCAATCGAGAGCATGCCTGTATTTATGCAGCATTTGACCTACATTAATCCCATAAGATTTTTTATGACCGTGAGCAAAGGTATATTTCTAAAAGGTATGGGCTTTATGGATGTAATGGAAAATCTTATCCCGCTTATACTCATTGCTTGTTTTACGCTTTCGCTTGCGAGTTGGACGTTTAAGAGGAATCTGGATTAGTATATTGTCAGGCAATTGCCTGACCTACAAACTGTCACCCCGCTGCGCGGCTATCGGATTTATTATGATTAATGTCTGAGCGGGGTCTGAAATTATGCTACTGGATACCGCTCAGAATTATATTATTGATACACATTAAAATCATACAGCGGCATGACAGCGCAATTATTAATGTTATAATAGGGAAAATCACAGGTACAAGTTGGAGGTGACAATGGCTAAAGAGTGTAGTTTTGATGTAGTTTCCGAGTTTGACAAACAGGAGCTTGTTAATGCTGTAGACCAAACAATGCGAGATATAAACGCTCGTTTTGACTTGAAAGACAGCAAATCTGATGTTGCTTTAGACTCTGACAAGTCTATCACAATAACAACAGGCGATGATATGAAGCTGAGAAACATTTTGGACATTTTGCAGGGTAAGCTTGTAAAAAGAAATCTGAGCATAAAAATTCTTGACCCTCAGCCTATAGAAAACGCTCTGGGCGGGAACATGAGACAGGTTTTCAACCTCAAGAAAGGTCTTTCTACAGAGCTTGCGAAGAAGATTGTTGCGGACATTAAAAATACAAAAATCAAAGTTCAGGCTGCTATTCAAGGTGACCAGGTCAGAGTCACGGGAAAAGACAAAGATGATTTGCAGGCTGTTATCAAGCTGCTTCGAGAAAAAGAAGAGGCTTATGACACACCTTTGCAATTCCAGAATTATAGATAATTAAAGCCGGGTTTTTACCCGGCTCTTTTTTATCGTTTTTTTTGTTAAAAATTGTTGCAAATATGTAACGCCGCTAGCAAAAAAAAATCTTGAGAAACTTAAGATAAACAGCGAAGATGCTGGACCACAGATAAATTGGATTTGCGGGCATGCTCCCTACAGAATCCCCCCTTAGAGTATGAATATCGGCCAACCTAAAAACACGAATATCACTGTAACTTCAGGGTATAACAAAAAGAAAAATATACCCATGGATAAAAACGCCTTAAATTCCAATATTTCAAATATATACAACAAAGAAACGCCTTTACAAAGAACATCGATGAATCTCTCTTTTAAAGGCGTTTCTGATATTGGGATGAGAGAATCCAAGAAATATGTGGTAGATCCGGCAAAGAAGCTTATTAAAAAAACCACTGAAAAAGCAATAGACACCCTATATAAACATGTAACAACAAATGAACAGCTAAAACAAAGAATAATTACCGAAAACGGAACTATTGCATTCAAAGAAAAGAGACCTCA
>JAVBRY010000048.1:0-8872 GCA_031547505.1 Candidatus Gastranaerophilaceae bacterium
ATACAGGCATTACGACATCCATCAAAATTACATCAACATCATTTTGTTTCACATATTCCAAAGCCTGAAGGCCGTCTTCGGCTTCAGAGATAACAAAATTGCTTGAAAAAGTTTTCAGACCGTAAACCAGTCCTTTCCTTGTATGTTCGTGATCTTCAGCAATTAATATGTTAATAGTCATGTGTGATGCTCCTTCTTGGATTTATAATCAGAATTCATATCAAGCGGAAATGTTACAATGAATTTTGTATAATGCCCGAGTTTGCTTTCAACTTCTATACCACCATTATGCATCTCAATCAATTTCTTGCAAACATCAAGCCCGAGACCCGCGCCCAATTGTCTCTCAAAACTCTTGCCGCTGTAGTATCTGTCGAATATATGGCCTAAATCCTCATCTGAAATGCCGTTTCCGTTATCTTCAACATATATTTTCAGATAGTTGTCCTTTGGATTGGCCTCAGAGTAGACTTTTATTTCTCCGTTTTTAGGAGTATTTTCGATTGCATTAGAAATCAAATTTATAAAAATACGTTCAAACGAAATGGCATCACCTTTTATAGGTGGGCGATCTTCAGGTATCTCGTTTTTAAACAATATGTTTTTTTCAACAATCAAGGGTTTTAATTTTTCGTAACAGTTATCAATAAATTCAGATATATTTATGTCCGTGAGAACGAGTTTCAACTGTGCAGAATCAAAGCTGTAAGAATTCAAAATTAAATTAACCATTCTCAAAAGATGGCTGTTATTTTTTTCCAAGCTTTTTGCAAGTTCATACTCATTTTCTACACCCAATGCCTGAAATTTTTGTGCAATCAAGTCCAATGATCTTTCCTGTGCAAGCAATGGTGTTCTTAGGTCGTGGGAGAGGTTTGAGATAAAATTCTTTCGCAAGTCATCTTTTTCCTTAAGCCCTGTAATCATATTATTAAAATTTATATATGTGTCCAGAATATATTTTTGCCTTACATCAATAGGAAGGCGAAAAGACAAATCTCCTTTTGCGACGCTTTTTGTTGCTTCAGAAATACGCAAAAGAGGTCTGATAAAACTTTTATTTATATAGAATCCTGTGATTAGACTCAATATAATACCGGCAAACAGGATAATCAAACCTAATGCATTATCAAAAATAAAGCCGGGTGGTGGCGGCATCTCGGGAATAATGACAATTCTGGCGACAGGCTTGCCGTTCTCGCCTTTTATTTCAAGAACATTATTAACCAAATTAGCATCCCTGAAAGGTTTGCGCGAATGGTGTTTTTTCATCCTATGTATTATAGCCGGGTCTTCAATATGCTCTTCAAGAATTTTTTTGTTATTTTTATCCAGATAAAAAACATCAAGCCCAAAAGGTCCGCCCGGGTGTAATTCATTTACATCAACTTTGCTTGAAATTTTAATTCCATGGGTTTTAGAATTTTTAAGAGGTAAGACAGTTACACTATACAGACCCGGTTGTTCTGATTCACGTGTTTCATAATAAGATAGAACCTTTGGAGGGTCGGGGCTCAGCTGTTCAACCTGATATTCATCTAAGAGGTTTTGGAGTTCCTTTAATGTAATGTTCTCAGGATTTTTTTCATAAATTTTTGAAAGGATATCACTTTCTTGTAGTTCTAAATACTGTGTTGATGTGGTTTTTAGCTTTGTATAAAGAATATTCACCATATCCTGGCTCATGTTTTCGGACATATGCTTTACTTTTGCATGAGTCCAAAAAAACATTGATAACAATGGAATAACCATCGTTATCAGAAATATGGTGAAGAAATATTTTACGAAACGAAACATGCGTTCTATTGTACCATCTGTTAAAAAATAAAACCTATATTATTACACTCTCAAGTCGATTGGGGGAGTAATATCTTCTTCGGTAAGATCCAGAAGATCCATCCAATTATACATATTATTGCCCATCTGCGAGAACATATTTCCGCCCGGAGGAGGACCACCCTCAGGTGGTTTTAATAAATCTATATTATTTGTCATCTCGACTTCAGAAATTACACCGTCTTCGCCAGCTATTTCATCGAAATTTTGCATAAGCTGTTTTAAAAATCCGAGTTTACCTTTGTCTTGTGTGGATTCACCAGACTCGATGTCTTCAATAAGATCTGCAATCTTATCTTGGGTGATGTCTTCAGAACTATCCAGACCCAAATCTGTACGAAGCTGCTGATACATATCAGAGCCGTTCATTTGTTTAGGAGCCTGTTGTGTTGTCTGTGTCGTTTGATATTGCTGCAGAATACTGCTTATTAATGAGCCTATTTCCATCTTTAACCTTCCTCCACTCTTGCGTGCCTTAATTATCTTATTAACGAATACTTAACATTTCTTTACATTACGATTCTACACATTTTGTTATTAATACAAAATAGCTCTCGAGAGTCATTTTTCGCTAAGGCAGTTCAAATTCGAATAAAAATCATTATAATAAACATTGGCTAAGCAAGAAAGGAACAAAAGAATGATTAATAATATCGGAGGCTCTGAAGATTGGTTGATAAAAAAACTCGAAGCTTCAGGAGTCACAAAAACACAAATCGAAGCAGCACGCAGTCAAGGACCGGAAGCATTCAAGCAGCTGCTTGAAGCGAATGGAATTGAAGCGCCGGAGAAACCGACAGGCAAGCCGCCCGAGGGTGGAGCAGGCCAGAAAAGTGATCTTGTTGCAAAGTTGAAAGCAGCAGGAGCTAGTGATGAACAAATTCAAGCAGCATTTCTGCAAGGACCGGAAGCTGTAAAAAAATTGGCAGAAAAATACGGCATAGAACCTTCAAACGAAAAGAAGGCAAACCAGGGGCACAATGACAAGAACGATGCCATGGTTCAAAAATTACAGGCAGCAGGTGTTTCTAAAAGTGAGTTTGAAACTTCAATGGACAAAGGACCGGATGCGCTTAAAACCTTGCTTGAAAAGTACGGTATTACACAATAAATTGAATAAAAAATACGGTCTGATTTTACTACATCAGGTTCAGGGCTTTATTTTCGGATGCATGGTGATTTTGGCTACAGGCTTAAGTCACATTCCATAACATAATCATCCATGATAAAGCCCTGTCCTATGTCTATGACTACAGAGTCTATTATTATAAATCCCCAGGAATCATAGGCTTTTATGGTGTTTGAATTGTATTTGTTTACGTTCAATCGAATTTTAGGCAGATTAATTTTTTGGGCAATATTTTTAATATCTTCGAACATTATTCTCCCGAGTCCTTTGCCTCTATGCACTTCATCTACATATACTTTAGAAAGATAGAGGTGGTCGTCTTTTTGTACAATACAAAAATAGCCTGCATTCATGCCCTCAACAGAAATTATTTTGTATATGTATCCTTCATTTATCTGTTCTTTTATTGCGTCTAAAGACTGAAACTTTTCAAACATATACTCAGCCTGCTCTATGGTGAGCATCTCGCTCCAATAAGTTTTCCATATCCTTGATGCCAGAGCTTCAAGGGCTATAATATCGTCTTGTGTTGTTACCTGTTTTATATTCATACTCTATGCTAAATAGACCGCCACACTTGATTACAAAGACTTTTACCGTTTCTTACTGTGACAATAGTAGCACAAATAATTTTTTTGCGAATTTGTCAGAAATAAAAGCAGTTACATTAATGTAACATTATGTAAACAGTTAATACAGCTTAAATACAAGCTCTATTAACTTATACAGCCAAAACAAGAAGCGAAATGTCATATTCGAAAATCGAAAATGCAAAAAACAGCATAACTACAGATGTAGCAAGAGTATAAGCCTGTTTTAGGCATATTGACGCTTGTGATACAATGCCCAGTATGTTGAGTAAGTATGCACAATATATAATAGAAGCGACACCGGACTGCATATATTTGCAAAATTCCGAATGCAAATATATATATGCCAACAAAGCTTCAATTATATTTATGGGATTCAATAATTTGGAAGAAATGATAGGAAAAACGGACAAAGAACTGTTTCCTGAGCATCATGAAGCGTTTACAAACGTAATTATCGAAGTTAGAAAAACAGGAATTCCTAAAGTATCCAGCGCCTGGATGAAACATTCAGACGGTTCCCTAAGATATATGACAGCTATTGTATCTCCTGTTTATGACGAAAAAAATAAATGCATTGGCACAATGGGTATTTCGAGAGATACAACAAAAGAAAAACAGCTTGAAGAGGCTCTTTTAGAGAGAGAAGACCAGATAAAAGCTATAATAAAATGTATCCCTACAGAAGTATGGATGCAAGATCCTGATGGCAATTTTCTTTTAGCAAATGAGAATTTTTGCAGAAATCATAACCTGCCTCTTGATATTACTTCCCAAAAAGCTTATGACTCATTAAAAAAGTATAAAGCAATGAATTCAGAAGAGCTTAAAATGAAGCGAGAAACAGATGAGATTGTATCTAAAGAACGTAAGCCTGTTAATCTTATTACTCAGTTCGATGCGCATAAAGAAGAAGGGAAATGGATACAAATATTTAAGTCTCCTGTTATTGGAGAGAACGATAAATTTTATGGAATTCTAGGCATTATTCATGATGTAACAGAATTGATTAATGCAAGAAACGCTGCTGAACAAGCTAATGAAGCTAAGAGTACATTCGTAGCCAACATGAGCCATGAAATCAGAACGCCTATGAACGGTATTTTAGGTTTTATACAGTTATTGGAAGAAACGGCTTTGGATATACGGCAGCAGAATTTTATAAACGAGATTCAAAATTCCAGCAAAATGCTTTTAAAGATTATTGACAGCATACTCGATTTTTCTAAAATCGAGGCAGGAAGGCTTCATTTTGAAAATATTCCTTTTAATGTACGCCATCTAGCTGAAGATATTGCAGTTCTTGCATCAGCTAATGTTAACAAGAAAGATGTGGAAATCTGCATATACTGCCACAGCGATGTTCCTGAAATTGTTTTTGGCGATCCTTCCCGTTTAAAACAGGCATTGAACAATATTGTTAATAATGCAGTTAAGTTTACCGAAGAGGGTTCAATCAGTATCAGGCTTTCATTGATTGAAGAAAAAGACGATGAAGCAAATCTGTTGTTTGAAGTAGAAGATACGGGATTGGGTATAAGGAAAGAAAATTTATCAAAAATATTTGAAACATTTGTTCAGGCTAATGCTTCAACAACCAGAGAATATGGAGGAAGCGGACTAGGGCTTCCTATTTCAAAACATATCATCGCAATGATGGGCGGAGATATCACTGTCAAAAGCAAACCGGGTAAAGGTACATTGTTCCAATTCAATGTTAAATTGAAGAAACGCAAAAAAAACGTGAAAAAAGATTCTCCTGAAGAATTAATTTTAAACGGTAAAAAAATTCTTATGGTGAGTACGTTCAAACCGGGAATGAAGATACTTAAAGAATATTTAAAAGATTATAAATGTAAAATTACGATAGCATCAAGCAGTCTTGAAGCAATGGATATTTTAAAAACCGGCAAGCCTTTTGATTTATTGATGGCTGATATTCACTCACCTGACATAGAAAATGATAATTTGCTCAATTTAATTGCCCAAATGGAAGAGTACAAAAATCTGCCTTTAATACTGCCGGTTTCACGCAATGATTTTAATCTTAATACATCAATAAATTTAGATGAAAATATAATACTGCCTAATCCTATAAGAAAAGATGAGCTTATAGACTGTATGTGTAGAGCTCTGCAAAACAAATCTGAAACAAAAACCCAAGAAGTCATAAAGGAAGATGTGAATGAAGATAATACTATTCGTATTCTTGCAGCTGAAGATAACCCGATAAATCAGGATTTAATCAAACATATGATTAAAAAACACGGATATAAGTGTGATATGGTTTCAAACGGTGAAGAAGCGCTAAAGGCTTTTAAAGAAAACCGCTATGACTTAGTGCTTATGGACTGCCAAATGCCTGTTATGGACGGGCTTGAAACAACGAAAGCAATCAGAGAACTCGAGAAAAACAGCAACAAACATACACCTGTAATTGCAATAACAGCAAATGTTTTAAGACAAAATATGGAAGCCTGTAAGAATATCGGGATGGATGAGTTTATTCCCAAACCCGTTGATTATGAGCTGCTGTTTGAAAAAATTAAAGAATATACTAAATAGCAGATAAAACTTTTGCGAAACACAAACAATGTCATACCGCTGTGCCAGACTATTAAATATATTTTAATATTTGTCTGAGCGGTATCTAAATGTATGCTTTCAGACCCCGCTCAGACTTAAATCATAACAACAATGTATAATAACTCAGCGGGGTGACAGAAAAATACTCTCAACGATAATCATTCGTGAGAGTATTTTTTATTTTACAGGGGAGCAATTATAAGATGTTAAAATTTATATGATAATCCTGCCTGGAATGCGACACCATTTCTTCCACCGTTTCTAAAGGTGCATTGAACATAAGCCATATAGCTTTCTTTGAAGGCTTTTGTTAATCCGCCGCCGTATTCAATATAGCCGTGTTTCATTCTTACCCATGGAAGTCTCTCATCTCCTATGTATCCCGATACTTTGTCGTTTATGTTGTACATATAGTTCACAAGGCCATATATGCTCCAGTCATTTTTACCATAGATTGCGGTCAAGCCGGGAGCTATACCCATTCCGTTAAAATACCCTACACCCATTGGTGCGTTGCCATAGTCAGAATACCAGTCTTGTTTGCCGATAATTGTATAAGCTGCAAATAAGTTTGGCTGTATAATCAAGTTTTCTGTCGGATGGAAATTGTAAGCTGCTTTACCTGCAGTACCTGCAATCCAGTTCCCGTATCTATCTTTAGCTCCTTCAACATACATATCGTTGTTGAAGCCGCCGCCAAATGCCATTATTGAGCCGATAAATTCACCTTTCATCCAAGTACCCATCAAGCCGCCCTGGCCGCCGTCTTGATAAGCCGTGAATGCGCCCGATGTCTGACGTGCACCGTCATAGCAGATATAGGCTGTAGGCAGGAATGACCAACCGTTTCTGAGTTTGATTCTATTGAAGTCCGCACCGACCAGAGCACCATATAGAGTGTTGTAAGGGCGCAAATCGTGTGTTAAGGATAGCTGTTCTATAGAAGTGTATCCTTTGACCCAGAGCGAGCCTCCGTCACTCTTATATTGGTACGGTGAAAACTGCGGTATAGTGGCTGACAATGCGTATTTACCTTCAAATTTTTCCTTTGCAAGCTGGGTTTGACTGTCTATATATACGTGGTCGAATAATACATTGTCTATTATAAGCTGATGGTAGTATGTAGACAGGGCAACCATTCCACCGCGGAATGCGTCTTGGTTATAACCTTGCCAATCAACACCATACCATCCGTCGCCTAATGAAGAGATGGAATATTTGCTTGAAGCTGATTTAGCAGTTCTTGTTAGAGCCAAGTTTTTTGCATTATTTGGGGTATTGTCTTGGACATTGTCAACAATATCAAATATAATTTCCTGGTCATGTTTTCCGTTGCCGGCGAAGACTTCTACTTTGAACCCTTCTTTTATCGGTCTTGAGTCAGTGATATTAAAATCTATTATATGGACGGGGCAGCCTGCCATATCTTTACAAGAGCCTTCAGCGAAGAAAAATTGGTCAGAAGTTTTTGCAACAGGGTTTATGTCAACTTTAAAATAAGCTCCTCCTGTGACATCCAGCTGACCCATAAAATCATATTTGTCTATACTGCCGTTCATTGCATCAACTATCCCGTTAGTAACATATAGGTTTTGAGCACCTGAAATAACCGCATTCGGTGCAATATTAAATATAGAGTTGTCTACATGAATGTTACCGCCTGTGATAGCGCTGCCGCTATTAAGGGTAAAGTTAGACCCGTTATTGATAACGAGATTTCCTCCAGTTTGCTGAAGATTTCCGAGCATACCGTTAGCAAAACCGTCTGTTACGTTTAAATGGTTATTATTTACAACAGTGCCTTCCCATTTGTCGCCCGGGTCGAAAGTAACTGACCCTTCATTTTTTATTGTAGAATTCGGGTGAAGGTTAATGGTAGCTTCTTTTTTTATTATGTCATTAGGGTTATTTAAAGTAATGACCTGCCCAACCTCAGGGGTTCCAACTTCAAGCGTCCCGCGGTTCATTTTCAATACAGCTTCAGGCGTTTTCTCAATTGATGTTTGCCAATCAAGTGTACCATCATCAATCGTGCTCTCGCCACCGAAGAACCTGCCTTCGACTCTTGTGGTTCCGCCTGTTTGATTGAATTTGCCTTTGAAGTTTGAGCTGTCACTGTTGGCTCCCAATAACAATTTTCCGTTATTGGTTTTGTTGATTTGGGAGTCTTCGCTTCCGCTGAAACCTCCGCCGATATTTACAGTACCGGCGTCGCCATCAACGTTAATCGTGCCTTTGTTGTTATGGATATCATTAGCGATACTTTGGGGTGTATTTTCGCCAGTATCAGGGTTGTTTACGGTGTTTTGTACGGTATTGTTGGTAAAGTTAATATCTTTGCCATCGCTTGAAGTAAGATTTAAAGTCCCTTCATTGTTGTAAATCGCACCGCCTGAGTGACTTGCTGTGTTGCCGTCAAAGTTTGTTCCGCCTTTGATATTCATTTTATTTTTATCGTTATAGATACCTCCGCCGTATTTTGCGGAGTTGTTTTCAAATGATGTATCTTCTATTGTTGTATCAGATTTTGGGCAGGCATAAAGTCCGCCGCCATAGGTACTCTGGTTGTTTTTAATGACTGTTCCGCCATCAACTAGGAGTGTTCCCCTATTATCAATACCGCCGCCCGATGTTTCGGCAGTGTTGTTTTCAATTGTTGAGCCTGAAACAGTGGCTGTTCCGGCGTTATAAATACCACCGCCGTATTTTGCCGAGTTGTTGGTAATGGTAT
>JAVBRY010000112.1:0-4168 GCA_031547505.1 Candidatus Gastranaerophilaceae bacterium
ACCTTGAAAAATTAGGCGAAAAATCTGTAGATTTAGATTCTTTGATTTCTATGGGCAAAGCTCACCCGAGCTCACAAGGTTTGAGAGTTTTAGGCAACGGCGAAATCACAAAAGCTGTTACAGTAAAGGCTAGTCACTTCACTGCATCAGCTAAAGAAAAAATTGAAAAAGCAGGCGGAAAGGCTGAGATAGTATAATGCAAAATGCAAAAATGAAACCACCTTCGATGGATGATGTGGTGGCTATGTTTCAGACCTCAGGTCTGAAAATGAAGCTGATATTTACATTCGCAATGATTGCCGTGTTTAGATTCGGCGTTCATTTGCCTTTGTTCGGTCTTGATAATGAGATGTTTGCACAGATAGCAAGACAGAACAACCTTATCGGATTTATCGACTTGTTTTCAGGCGGTGCGCTTGCGAACGTTTCGATTTTGGCTTTAGGTATCGGGCCTTACATTTCGGCATCGATCATAATGCAGCTGTTGACAGTTGTAATTCCGCATCTTGAACAGCTTCAAAAAGAAGAAGGCGAAGCAGGAAGAAGAAAAATTTCACAGTACACACGTGTGTTTACTGTGTTTATCGCATTTTTCCAGGCGACAATCTTTATGGCGTTCCTTACAAATTCGGCGTCATCGGTGCTTTTGCCTGATATAAACAAAACAATATTCTTTATTGGTTCATCGTTAATTTTGACAGCAGGTTCGGTTTTCGTAATGTGGCTGGCTGAATTAATTACCGAAAAAGGTATAGGAAACGGCGGTTCGCTCTTGATTTTTGTGGGTATCCTTTCGAGAATACCGCACTATTTTCAAACAACCGGAGAGCTTGTAACAAAAGATCCTTCTTCGCAGTTGGGTTTAGTCGTACTTTTGGCGATATTCTTCGCTACAATGGTATTGATTGTAATAATGCAAGAAGCTATCAGAAAAATATTGATTGTTAACCCTAAAAGACAGGTCGGCAACAAAGTCTACGGCGGCGTGAATACATTTATTCCGTTTAAATTGAACCCGGGCGGTGTAATGCCTATCATCTTTGCGGTTGCGATTTTATTATTCCCGACAACTATTATGAGCTTGCTGGCACAGTCACCAATGGCAACGGGAACTTTAAAAACTGTCCTGATGCAGGTTTCCACTTTCTTGAACCCGTCAGGAAATGCATACCATGTGTTGTATTTCTTATTAATTGTATTTTTAACATTCTTCTACGCTTCGATTATGCCTAATATGCAGCCGAAGGAGATTGCGAATAACCTTAAAAAATACGGTTCTTCAATACCGGGTATCAAACCGGGCAAACCTACAGCAGAAGCTTTGGACAAAATCCTTAGCAGAATCACATTGTTGGGCGCATTTGGACTCGGTTCTATAGCCTTGATTCCTTCTATTGCCAGCCATATGACAGGAATAACCACTCTGCAAGGGCTTGGTGCTACATCCCTAATCATCATGGTCGGGGTTGCGCTTGATTTTATTAACCAGGTAAAAACACAGCTTCTCGCAAGAAACTACGAAAGCTTCTTGAAAGAATAGACTGTAATTAAATAATTCAAAAAGCACCTTTGAAAAAAGGTGCTTATTGTTTGGATAAAATTACCAATTGTAGGTCAGGCAATTGCCTGACAATAAAGCTTAACTATATCCTTTAGAGTAATGTTAATTTGAAAAATTCCCTTTAAATTGAATAAAAAGAATAAAAATAATCGAGGAACAAAGGAGTAAAAGGCATGTCTTCAAAGAAAAATATATTATTTGTTGTAACAAACGCTGATAAATACAATGATGGAAGCCAAACAGGCGTGTGGCTTGAGGAGTTTACCGTACCGTATCTAATTTTTAAAGACACGGGCTATGATATCACTGTAGCAAGTATAAAAGGCGGAGATGCTCCGCTTGATGAGAACAGTTTGTCTTGTTCAAACCCTGATGAGTGGGATGAGGCGGCCAAGTTCTTAAAAGATACAAAAAAACTCTCTGATGTTAATTATGAAGAATTTGCTGCAATATACTTCCCGGGCGGACATGGGGTTATGTTTGATATAGCCCAAAGTGATGAAGTCAAAAAAGCGGTTGAGTATTTTTATAACAACCACAAAATCATAAGTGCAGTCTGCCATGGCCCTGCTGCGTTTATTCATGCCCTGGATGATAACAGTGAACCTATCACAAAAGGGAAAAAAATTACTGCTTATACAAACAAAGAAGAAATGATAACCAAGACTGTTGACTTGATACCGTTCCTCCTGGAAGACAAGTTCAAAAAACACGGTGCAGACTTTGTTGAAGCAAGACCGTGGGTTGAGCATGTCGAGGTGGACGGGCATATTATCACAGGACAAAACCCTGCTTCTTCGATAGCAGTAGCAGAACAGGTTATAAAGAAACTGAAGTAATTGATAATATTTATTATGTAAGTTAATCGTCATTGCGAGCCATAGCGAAGCAATCCAGGCAACTGCATTTCATTTCGCGTCATCCTGAAGCACCACACCTCACGTCATTTCGCACTTGATGCGAAATCTATCCCACTGACACAATAAGCTTGAAGCTTTCAAACCTAAATTATTACCTTTGTCTCCGACGGGGACTCCGTCCAGGGGGCTTTTTAACAAAAAGCCCCGCAACTCACTATTTAACAATCGCGCTGTTGGGTTAAAACCCAACCTACTTTATAGTCTGAAGTGTTTTCGTGAGGCCATTTTCTACGGTTCGTTCCTCACCTCGAAAAGAAGGCAAAAACTTCCGACCGGATACTCCGCTTCAATATTTTCTAGACTCAACATTAACCTCGCAAACTAGACCCTTATAGGGTCTCAGACAGTGCGAGGTAACCGTTGTTTCACCAAGAAAATAAGTGAAGCTCCGTATATGGTCGGGGGGCGTTGCTACAACCGTAAATCTCAGAATTGCTTCGCAATTTACATAATAAATATTATCAATAAAGCCTCTCTTGTATAAAACTCAATAAGGCAATATAATTGTGTCTATACTTATTGAAAGGATTGGAATATATATGGATAAACAGCACATACTTTTGGAGCAGTACAGGATTTATACAGAATCAAAAGAACGTTATACCGAAAGAGCGTTTATGATTAACAGATTTTTCATGGTTATTGTCGGTCTGCTTTTCTTATCTATGTTGGGCTTTAAATGTTTTTATCCAGAAAGCTATTTCCTTCTATCCGGGATAGGGTTTTTCGGTTTTATGCTTTGTGTAATGTGGATTTCTAATCAGGATGCATATTCAACAATTATAAAAATCAAATACAGCGCAGTTCTTGAAAAAATGGAGGAACATCTTCCTCATTCACCTGTAAAAGACGAATATCAAGAACTTCAAAATCAAAGAAAAGACAGAAAGATAATTCTTGTTAAGGATACCCAAAAATGGTTTGCTGTCATATTGATGCTTATATTTTTGGCTGTTTTTCTTTTGGATGTTTGCAACCTTGTTTTAAAAACGTTTGTCTGTGTATAAGATAACCTTTTTGTCTAATGAAAATAACATGTCTTGGGGCTACCATTGATTAAACCGGTTATTTACAATGGGAGAATCAAACTATGAACTATATTGATATTTATACTTTGGATAGATGTCCTTATTGTGATAAGGCAAAAGAACTTCTTAAAGAACACGATTTGAAATACTACGAGCATGATATCAGCAGAAATGATGAACAGATTCGTTCATTGCTCGGTCAGCGTTACAACATAAACGGCAGAGTCACTGTCCCTCAGACTATAATAAACGGGAAGCATGTCGGCGGGTATACAGATTTAAAAGAACTTTTCAATAACGGAAGAATAAAAGAATTTTTGGACTAAAAAGTCACAAGCTTTGGGTCTAGCGGGGGAGACAGAACACTTCAAGCAACCCAATACATAAAGCGTGAGCCGTGTGTGGCGGCTCTGCAGGTCGGGCTACGCCCGCCAAAAGAGCCAAACCGTTCGATAGCGACGTAAGAGTTTTCTTTGAAAACTCAACAGGAGCTAAAAGCCTCAACCAACTCCAATCACAACAATCTCACACCCGAAGGCAACAGGCTCACCCGGAAACAATAACTATAATCTCCTCAAAAAGCGGATTGCGAGCAGAGGGTAGAGTCGACCTCGCGAAGGCGAGGGAGCGGACCCGTTTAACGCGAGCAACCAAGACTC
>JAVBRY010000175.1:0-6566 GCA_031547505.1 Candidatus Gastranaerophilaceae bacterium
TACCATGACGGAAAAAGTAGGTGCCGGTGATATTGAGGGCAAAAAAGTTGTTATCATAGGAGATGTAGCCCACTCAAGAGTCGCAAAATCAAACCTCACCTTACTTAACAAGTTCGGAGCCGAGGTTCATTTTTGTGCACCTGATTATTTTATGCCCACAAATCACAAAGACTATAAGGCTATTTGGCACACTGATTTAAAAGAAACAATCAAAGACGCAGATGTTGTAATGCTTTTGAGAATCCAAAACGAGCGCCTTGATGAGTTGACGGCTAAAAAGGCTTCTAATTATACGGATTTATACAGATTGAATTCTGAAACTCTTGAAAAATATGCACCTAATGCGATTTTGATGCACCCGGGTCCTGTGAACCGTGATGTTGAGATTACTTCAGAGCTTATGGATTCTGAAAAAGGACAAACTATCCTTGAACAGGCAAAAAATGGTGTTTTTGTCCGAATGGCAGTTTTGAATAAGACTGTTGGGGGTGCTGATGAATAAATTATTCAACGGAATCTTAAAAAATGCTCTTGTTGTGTCGCCAGCGGATGATTTGAACGAAATTATTGATATTGAAATCAAAGACGGTGTGATAACTAAAATCGCCCAAAACCTCGCCGGTGAAAACGAAACAGGGGAAATAGACTTAAAAAATAAAATTATAATGCCTGGGCTTGTTGAAATGCACTGCCACCTTAGAGAGCCGGGATTTGAGGCGAAAGAAACTATTGAAACAGGTGTGGAGTCTGCAATAACAGGAGGTTATACAGCTATATGCCCTATGGCAAATACAAACCCCGTGAATGATAATATCGAAATCTTAAAATACATAAAAAACAAATCCGACAAAATTGATGTCCTGCCTATCTGTGCAGTCACAAAAGGACTTGAGGGTAATGAAATTGTTGATTTTAAAGCGTTAAAAGAAAATGGCGCAATCGCTTTTTCTAACGATGGAAAGCCTCTTGAGAATATGCATGTATTGCAAAAAACACTTGAAAAGGCGGTTGAATGTGACGCTCTGATTATTTCACACGCCGAAGACTCTTCGTATTCACCTTATGACAACAAGTCCGAATACAGCGCGGTGGTGAGAGAGCTTGATATAGTTAAGCAAACCGATGCAAGATACCACTTTGCGCATATTTCAACGGCGGAATCGGTCTGTCTCATTAACGAAGCAAAAGGTGAGGGTTGGAATGTCACGTGTGAAACCGCTCCGCACTATTTTTCCCTAACTAAAGAAGATATAATTGACAACCACGCAAGATTCAAAATGAACCCGCCGCTTCGCTCAACCGAAGACAAGCAGACAATAATCGACGGACTGCTTGACGGGACGATTGATGTAATAGCCACAGACCACGCTCCTCATACCTTTGAGGAAAAGAATATGTCGTTTGATAAAGCTCCTATGGGTATTGTCGGGTTTGAAACTGCGTTTTCGCTTGCCTATGAGGTTTTTATACAAAAGAATCTTATGGTGTTACCGAACCTTGTGAAAAAGATGTCCGTGAATCCTGCACTAATTCTCGATCTTGAAGATCAAGGGAAAATTAAGGTAGGAATGAAAGCAAATTTAGCGATTTTTGACCCAGAAGCTGAGTGGACAGTCGAAGCAAAAAATTTCAAAACAAAATGCAAGATAACGCCTTTTGAAGGCAGGAAGCTCAAGGGAAAAATCATAAACACAATAGCAAAAGGGGTAATGTATACCCATAATTAATAACCCCGTCACCCTGAACTTGTTTCAGGGTCCGTAGAACTACAGATGCTGAAACAAGTTCAGCATGACGAAGAAAAACAAAACATAAAGGAATATACTATGGAAATTAATCCTAAAATCAAAGAAAAAATAGTACTGGCATTGGATGTGGACACAGTTGATGAGGCGAAAGCCCTTGTAACTGAGTTGAAAGACTATGTTGGTGTTTTTAAAGTCGGTTTGCAGTTTTATACAGCAAATGGCGGAGAGGTTTTCGATTTTATGAAAAAAATCGGCGCGAAGTTCTTCTTCGACGTGAAACTTCTGGACATCCCGAATACCGTTAAAAAAGCATCCGAGAACATAATAAGAAGCGGCGCAAGTTTCTACAACCTCCACGCTCTTGGCGGTGCGGAGATGATGAGACAGTCCGTTGAGGGCGCGAACAAAACTGCAGATGAACTCGGAGTTGAAAAGCCGATTATCCTTGCAGTAACGGTTTTGACAAGCATCAGCGATGAGGTTTTGAACAACGAATTGAAGATTCAATACAATTCTCTTGAATATGCGGCAACTTTAGCAAAACTCGCTAAGGACAGCGGTTTGACGGGAGTTGTTTGTTCGGTTCACGAAGCAAAACGGATAAAAGAAGTTTGCGGACAAGATTTCAAAGTTCTTTGTCCCGGCATTCGACCAGAATGGTCTGTTAAGGGTGACCAAAAACGCCTTGCAACACCTGCGTATGCAATAGAGCAGGGTGCGGATTATCTGGTAATCGGCAGAGCCGTTACGGGTGCGGAGAACAGACTTGAAGCAATGAAAAAAATATATGACGAAATAAATGAAACAATGGCGAGCGGGAGCGCAAAATAAATGGCAAAATTATTATTAAATACTGAAGATGGAAACGGTATGATATTTGAAGGTATCTCATTCGGAGCGGAAGGAACAGCCTACGGCGAGATTTGCTTCAATACCTCAATGGCAGGCTATCAGGAGATTATCACTGACCCGTCATACGCAGAGCAGGTCATAGTGATGACCTACCCTGAAATCGGAAACTGCGGGATAAACACATTCGACTTTGAAAGCCCGAGAGTGAACGCAAGAGGGCTCATAATCAAGAACTACTGCGAAAAAGAAAGTCACTACCAGAGTTCGATGAATCTTTCTGACTACCTTAAAAAACAAGGCATAGTCGGTATATCAAACATTGATACAAGGCATTTGACTACTATAATACGTGATTCCGGAGCAATGAACTGTGCAATCACCACAAACGAAATCACGGATGAAATCAGAAATAATCTCAAAACATACGCTATGAGCAAAGATGTAGCGCTGAATGTTTCAAGAAAGCAGACAGATGTTATTAAAAATTCGGGCATAAAACTCGCCGTGATTGATGTCGGTGCCAAAAACAGTATCATTGAAAATTTGAAAAATCTGAACTGCGATTTGACAATATTTCCGGGATTCACTTCTGCTAAAGAAATCCTTAAAGGCAAGTTCGATGCGGTTCTTATTTCCAACGGACCGGGAAACCCGCAAGATGCTATGCAAACAATTGAAACTGCAAAAGAACTTCTGGGTAAAATTCCTATGTACGGGATTTGTTTAGGGTATCAGATTCTGAGTATCGTCTTAGGTGCAAAAACTTATAAATTGAAATACGGTCACAGAGGCGGAAACCACCCTGTTATCAACCTCGAAACAAACAAGGTATTGATAACTTCTCAAAACCATGGCTACGCAACAGACGCATCAACATTGCCGTCTAATGCGATAGCGACTTACCAAAACCTGAATGACAGCACGCTTGAAGGATTCAAATGTCCTGAGTATAAAGTCGAAGGGGTACAATTCCACCCTGAAGCGGCGCCGGGACCGTCCGATGCGAGTACAATCCTGCAAGGCTGGATAAATGCCATAGCGCAGAACAAAAAACCGGGATTGAAGGATTTTATGAAGAAATTGATAAAAGCTTAACAAATCTGGTGTCATTCCGCACTTGATGCGGAATCCCCGGCAAAGCCGGTCAACCTCCAAAAACTATGAGATTCCTGCCTTCGCAGGAATGACAAAATAAAATATAAGGAAATAAAAAAATGCCAAAGAATAACAAAATAAAAAAAGTACTGGTCATAGGCTCAGGTCCGATTGTTATCGGACAGGCTGCTGAATTTGACTATGCGGGTGTGCAGGCATGCCGTGCACTTAAAGAAGAGGGAATTAAAGTTGTCCTCGTAAACTCGAACCCCGCAACGATTATGACAGACGAAGATATCGCAGATAAGGTCTATATCGAACCTTTGACCATTGAAGCGTTTGAATACATTATCGAGAAGGAAAGACCTGACGGCTTGATTGCGAGCTTGGGCGGGCAAACCGGTTTGAATATGGCGGTGAGCCTTCATAAAAGAGGAATTCTGGACAAGTATAATGTTCAACTTCTAGGAACTACCATCGAAGCTATTGAAAATGCCGAGGATAGAGAATTGTTTAAAGATTTGATGATTCAAATCGGCGAACCTGTTCCCGAAAGTTCTATCGTTTCAACAATGGAAGACGCACAGACATTTGCGGACAAAATCGGATTCCCGATAATTATCAGACCGGCGTTCACCTTGGGCGGCTCAGGCGGAGGTATAGCTACGAATCAGGCTGAATTTGAGGAAATTGTTCACTCGGGTCTTTTAAGAAGTCCTATTTCTCAGGTGCTCGTTGAGAAAAGTATCGCGGGCTATAAAGAAATTGAATATGAAGTTATGAGAGATGCGAACGATACTTGTATTGCCATCTGCAATATGGAAAACATAGACCCTATCGGAATCCACACGGGCGATAGTTATGTTGTGGCGCCGACTCAGACTTTGACGAATAAAGAGTGCCAGATGCTTCGCACTTCTGCGCTTAGAATCATTCAAGCGTTAAAAATCGAAGGCGGCTGTAACGTACAGTTTGCACTGGATACGGTGAGTAACCAGTATTATGTAATCGAGGTAAACCCTCGTGTAAGCCGTTCTTCGGCACTTGCTTCAAAAGCTACGGGCTATCCGATTGCTAAAATTACAACGAAGATTGCGATGGGATACCACTTGCACGAGATTCCAAATTCAATTACACAAAGAACGGTTGCGTCGTTTGAACCGACAATCGACTATGTGGTAACGAAAATCCCTAAATGGCCGTTCGATAAATTCGCGCAGGGCGACAGACTCCTTGGTACGAAGATGAAAGCTACGGGTGAGGTTATGGCTATCGGAAGAACATTTGAAAGTTCTTTTAAAAAGGCAATCACCTCTATGGAAGACAAAAACACAGGACTTGTCCGTAAAAAATATATGCAGTTGAGCGATGATGAGCTGAAAGCATTGCTCCACGTTCAAGACGACAGAAGAATCTTCCGTTTAGCAGAGGCGTTTACTCGCAGAATCAGTGTAGATGAGATAAATCACATCACAAAAATCGACAAGTGGTTCATTAATAAAATTAAAAACCTCGTTGACTATGAACAGCGATTAAAGGGTGAAATTCTCACGCCTGAACTGTATCTTGAGGCTAAAGAAAAAGGCTTCTTGGATGCTGAGATTGCTGTATTTGCAAAGAAAAGACTTTCTGAAATTGAGAAAATCAAAGATGAAGCAAATATCAAAGCATCATTCAAGGTTGTCGATACCTGTGCGGCCGAGTTTCAGGCTTGCACACCATACTACTATTCGACTTACAATGAGTTCGATGAAAATAAAATTGAAAAAGACAAAAAGAGCATTCTTATCCTTGGTTCCGGCTCTATCAGAATCGGGCAGGGTATTGAGTTTGACTATTGTTCGGTTCACGCAGCATGGGGAGTTAAAAACAACGGATATCAGTCGTTAATTGTAAACTCTAACCCCGAAACACTTTCGACTGACTTTGATGTGGCGGACAAACTCTATTTTGAACCGATGCACATCGAAAATATTATGAACATAATAAAAGCCGAAAACCCTTACGGTGTAATGGTTCAGTTCGGCGGACAGACAGCAATCAACCTCGCAGGAAAACTCCACGACAGAGGAGTAAATATTGTCGGATCATCGCTGGAATCAATTAATAAAGCTGAAGACAGAAAACAATTCGAGCAGCTTTTGAGAGAATTAAACATACCTCAACCTCAGGGCCGTGCGGTGAGAAAGGTTGAAGATGCGGTTAAAGCTTATGAGGAACTCGGGTTCCCGCTTCTTGTCCGTCCTTCTTATGTAATCGGCGGACGCGGCATGCAGGTTGTTTATAACGAAGATGAACTTTTGACGTACTTCAACTCCGCTTTAAAGTTCTCGGATGAGCACCCTGTCTTGATTGACCAATATATTGAAGGTCAAGAGCTGGAACTGGATGCTATTTCAGATGGCAAAGACGTTCTCATTCCGGGCATAACCGAACACATCGAGCGTGCAGGTGTGCATTCGGGTGACAGTATGGCTATTTATCCGACACAAAATGTTTCACAAAGCATAAAAGACCGCCTCGTCGAATATACTGAAAAAATCGCAAAAGCCCTGGAAGTAAAAGGTTTGATGAATATCCAGTTTGTTGTGAAAGACGATGTTGCTTATGTAATCGAAGTTAATCCTCGTGCATCGAGAACCGTGCCAATTATGAGTAAGGTTACAAACATTCCGATGGTTGAAATCGGAATCAATGCCTGCCTTGGAAAAACATTGGTTGAACAAGGATACAAGCCCGGTCTTGTTGAAGAAACAGATTTGGTTTGTGTAAAAGTTCCTGTATTCTCGTTCCAAAAATTGAATCGTATCGACCCTGCGTTAGCACCGGAGATGAAGTCTACTGGCGAAGTTCTCGGGGTAGATAAGACTT
>JAVBRY010000149.1:0-7282 GCA_031547505.1 Candidatus Gastranaerophilaceae bacterium
TTACCAGGAATGACGGAATATCAACTTTTTTGCCGTTAACGAGAACGTGACCGTGGTTAACGATTTGTCTTGATTGTTTTCTTGTTGCAGAGAAAGATGATCTGAACAAGATGTTGTCCAATCTGCTCTCAAGCATCTGTAACAAAATGGTACCGGTTACGCCGCTTTTCTTAGCTGCTTTAACATAGTATTTTGCAAACTGTTTTTCACTTACCAAATAAGTAAGTCTGATTTTTTGTTTTTCCTTCAAGTGAAGGGCATAGTCAGAAAGTTTCTTGCGCGCTGCGCCGTGCTGACCTGAAGCACTTTGTCTCATTGAAGAAACAAGCTTTCTGTTAGATAAATCAGAAACACCATAGTTTCTGTATAATTTATTTCTAGGTCCTGTATATCTAGCCAATTTTTGACTCCTTTTTTAATTAGTACTTTCTTTGTTGTTTTGTTGCGTCTTGGATTACCGGCGCTCGCCAAATTCATAAATGGCGTGGTTTTCGCTCGCAGGGGCAGCTTCGTGCCCGCACGGAATCCGCTAAACTCTTCTTTTCTTAGGAGGACGGCATCCGTTGTGAGGGATAGGAGTCACATCCTTGATTAAAGTTATTTCTAAACCGGCAGCCTGGATAGCTCTGATAGCTGTTTCTCTGCCTGAGCCTGGACCTTTGATATAAACTTCGACTTTTTTCATACCTTGGTCGGCTGATTTTTTCGCAACTTGTGCTGCTGCAGATTGAGCTGCAAACGGTGTTCCTTTTCTTGCGCCTTTGAAGCCGCAAGCACCGGCAGATGCCCAAGCAATAGCATTACCTTGTGTGTCACAAGAAGTTACGATTGTATTGTTGAAGGTGGACTGAATGTGTACTACACCCTGCAATACATTCTTTTTTTCTTTCTTTTTGGTTTTTACTGGTCTTGCCATTTTTATTTCCTTTGTTAATTAGTTATTACTTTTTTAGTTTTTGTTTTCCGCCTGTCAGTTTTGAAATCTTGACCGGCTTCGCCGGAGATCCTTCACTGACGTTCAGGATAAGACACTTGTACGGCTCGCTTTAGGCTCGCCTACAATTGACTTATTTCTTTTTAGAAACCGGTCCTGTTTTTTTACCGCGTCTTGTTCTTGCGTTTGTTTTTGTTCTTTGTCCTCTTACAGGAAGTTTACGTCTGTGACGGATGCCTCTATATGAGTTGATTTCGCTGAGTCTTTTGATATTCATAGACTCTTCTCTTCTCAAGTCACCTTCGATGTCATAGTGAGAGAGTTCGTCTCTTAATTTTTTAATATCATCATCTGTTAAGTCATCTGTTCTTAAGTCGTGAGATATTTTTGCAGCGTCTAAAATTTTAGCAGAACGAGCAGGTCCTATACCGTAAATATAGGTCAATGCTACTATCATTCTTTTGTTACGAGGTAAATCTACCCCAGCTAATCTTGCCATTTTTTCTCCTTGTATATATTTTATTTACTTAGTTTCTTGTTAGGGTGTCATCCTGAATGTATATGGAGGATCTTTTTAGATTCTTCGGCTGAATTCCAGCCTCAGAATGACAAATTTATTATCCCTGTCTCTGTTTATGCTTAGGGTTTGCGCAGATTACGGCAATTCTGCCTCTTCTTCTGATAATTTTGCAATCTTTGCACATTCGTTTAACTGATGCTCTTACTTTCATTGTTATATTCCTTTTTTATTTTGTTACTTAAGTCTGTAGGTAATTCTTCCTCTGGTCAAATCATAAGGGGTCATTTCGACTTTCACCTTGTCACCGGGTAGAATTTTGATGAAGTTTTTTCTAATCTTCCCTGATATATGGGCTAGTATTTCGTGTCCGTTTTCGAGTTCGACTTTAAACATTGCATTCGGCAGTGATTCAAGTATTTTTCCCTCAAATTCAATTACATCCTTTGCCATTAAACCTTCTTTTTATGTTAGTATAACTATGTTAATAACTATCGTACATGCTGAAATTTCATTTACAAGCTTTTTTCATTGATTTGATTAAATTTTCACCGTTTTATTAAAATTTCTTTACGGTTGTTTTTTGAATATAGGGGGATAATTAATATTTTAGGATATATGCAAGGTCCTTTGTTGGTAGATACTTGCGAGTTTTGTGTTACGAAATATTAAAATTGTTATTATTGAATTGTTTAAAAAACAACCGAGCTTTATGCATTAACTCAAGTTGTCATTTCGAATCGCCGCCCGACCGTCATCCTGAACTTGTTTCAGGATCTATCACACGGATACCGTAAGCTTTAAGTTTTTAAATCTAACCGGTAAGATGCTGAATATTTCAAGATTAACTAAGATAATAAGTTAAGCGCTTCAGCATGACAGTATTTTTTTGTAGTGCTATAGTAGAATCAGCAGGTCGAGTAGAAAGTATATTATGGAAAAGATTAAAATAAAAATTAAGAAGCTGGCACAAGAGGTGAACACGCCTCAATACCAGACTGAAGGTTCTTCAGGGATGGATTTGAGTGCTTTTTTGACAGAACCTGTGACATTGAGACCGCTAGAGAGAAAGCTTATCCCTACGGGGTTGAAATTAGAGCTTCCAAGAAACCATGAAGCACAAATAAGACCGCGCTCAGGTATGTCTATAAAACACGGCATTACCCTGATAAACTGTGTAGGAACAGTCGATGAAGACTACAGAGGTGAGATATGTGTGCCTGTGGTCAATATTTCAAACGAAGAATACACAATCCAAAACGGAGACAGAATAGCACAGATGATCATTGCATCTGTTGTTAAGGCTGATGTTGAAGTGGCTGAAGAAGTATCAATAACTTCAAGAGGCGCCGGCGGATTCGGGTCTACAGGATACTAATTATGAACAAGCTTGCAGTATTTGATTTTGATTCTACTTTGATGGAAGGCGAGACGATAGCTATGATTGCCGAGAGTCTCGGACTTGGTGAGAAAGTAGCTGAAATGACCGAAGCTGCAATGCGCGGCGAGACGGACTTTTTCGAGAGTCTTACGGCTAGAGTTTCCTTATTGAAAGGTTTACCAGAAAAGACTGTGGATGATATCTGCCATAATCTTCCATACACAAAAGGTGCAAAAGAAACTATATCAGCCCTTCAAGATAAGGGCTATATTGTTTTATGCTTTAGCGGCGGGTTTAAGAATGCAACATCATACGCTAAAAATATATTAGGGTTTGATGAAGATTTTTCGAACATTTTGCATTCCAAAAACGGGATACTCACAGGGCTCGTTGGCGGTGAGATGATGTTTTCTGACAGCAAGGGACATATGCTCAAAAAGATGCAGGAGATATTAAATGTTTCACCAGCTAACACAATAGCAGTTGGTGATGGCGCTAATGATTTGAGTATGTTTAAATATGCAGACACGAGAGTAGCTTTTTGTGCAAAAGAGATTCTTAAGCGTGAGGCTAATGTGGTAGTTTGCGAAAAAGATCTTACTTTGATATTGGATAAAGTATTATTTTAGACCCCGCACAGATATTTATCTAAAATAACTCATTATTTGGCTCTGCGGGGCGACGAAAACTAGGCTTCAACGTTGTTTCAGCCAATTTTCTGTCGTTTAGACCCCGCTCAGAATTATATCTTCAAGTATCGCTAAAATCACACAGCGGGGTGACAATAGTGTTGAGTTGCACCCAACCTACTTGTTGTGTCCGAAGATTGCGATTTGTCGAGATGCAGTTTTATCCTTGTATTCTTGCCGCTTTAAATTTGAACGCACGTATATTCTCTGACCAATGCTCAGGAGGAAGTTCTGCTTTTGCTTTTATTGCATTTACAAAATCCCGTTTGTCAGGATGTTCTTCCCACTCATAAGGCAAGCCTATTGCGTAGTGACCTCCGTCTTTTAATACAATTCCTGTTTCAGTATCAGTAATCTGCTCAAGGAAATGCTCTTCATTTTTGAAGGCCAATTCCACAAGTCTTGTCAAAAGATGTATGTCATATTCTATTTTATCTAATTCTTCTGACTCCAATACGGGGGTCAGAGGATCTCTAAATGCAGCTTTGAATGCATTCATCGAAATATCTTCTGCTAACGGCTGATATGCAAGATATGTGCCGGACATACCTCTTAATTTCTTATCTATATACAATTGAATAAATACTGCACCTCTTTCGTGAAATACAGGAGGAAGGCTCATTGTATTTACATTGTAGGAGCTGCCTATATCGACTCCGGATGTGATACTTTTTTTGCAGATTGATAATATTTCACTTGAAAATTGTTCCTTTAAGAATTCTTGTTTGGATGATTCATTGAGAATCCAACTGCCATAGCTGGCAATTTTTTTATCTTTTGCAGACGAATCGACTGAGGTTTTTAAGTCTACCCGTATAAGCGAAAAGCCCTTTTCTCTTGCAAACTCTGTCAACACAATCAGAGCATTGCTGCCTGATGAACTTTGAATATGGCTGCCGGTGCTGTTTCTTTCTTCTACAAAATTCGCCACATATTCATTAAAATGTGCGGCATCTTCCTGGGTATAAAAATGACTCAGATCGGTTGTAAACACAAATCCGTTTTCCGGGTTATCCCAAAATGATTCTACTATATGCAAGACTGTTCTGAAATTACAGCTTCCGACTATTATCGGTACAATTTTTGCGTCTGGCAGCATATTTTTAAGAAAGGGAATTTGTACATCAATCGAATGCTCGGATTCAAATGTTCTGTCGTTTAATTCAGCATCTATTTTATTTGCTATTTCTTTATTAATATCCTGGTTTACATCAAGTGTTCCTATAGGACATCCCCACTTTTCATGAGGTGAGAGCGATAAACCAAAGAAGAATTGAAAGTGTGCCGGTGAAATAATAAAAATATTTTTAATATTTTTGTCCAGATATTGGTATGCGTTCGCTGCTACAACACCTGAATCTTCATAATTGGAATGAGGAACTATTATTGCACGAGTATATGTATTATAGTCGTGCGGCAAATTTGCGAACAGACATTTCATCATATCGTCCATCTGCTCGTGAGTTTCAGGATAAAATTGTCCCGCGAGAGGGAAGGGTTTTACTTGATTCATCACATGTTCTCTTTATTCGTACGTGCGCTCATTATAATTAATGTTTTAATTTTTTTTAATGCCTGACGTGCTAATCTTCTTGTTCACCTTTAGCATATATATTTATAAATATATGAACTTTCTGCCCGCAAACATGCATGTCATATAATAGGTGTATGGATTGTCATGGAAAACACTGATTACATGAGCTTGTAAGCGTTTCTAGGGAAAAGGAGAAAACAAATGGGTCACAGCTTTGAAATAATAACAGGTCCTATGAGCTGCGGGAAAACAGAGGAACTCTTAAGACGTGTAAAGCGCTGCATTATTGCTCAAAAGAAGGTTATTGTGGTCAGCCCGCAAATAGACACAAGAACAAAGGGCGATTACATTGAATCTCGAAACGGACTCTGGCTTGATGCAATAACTGTCAAAGATTCTAATGATATTCTTTCTCAGGTTCATGATTCTGATGAGATTGTTGCTATTGATGAGCTTCAGTTTTTTGATGAAAATATTATCGGTGTTGTAAAATTCCTTATAGAACGTGGAAAAAGAGTTATAGCTTCAGGTTTGGATTTGGATTTTAAAGGCGAGCCGTTCGGGTATATGCCTGAATTATTGTGTATCGCTGATAAAGTGGACAAGCTGACCGCTGTATGTATGAAATGCGGAGCTGACAATGCAACAAGAACGCAGAGGCTTATTAACGGATTCCCAGCCGACAAGACGTCACCACTTATTATGATAGGCGGAGACGAAACATACGAAGCAAGATGTATTCATTGTTTTGAGCTTCCTGATGTGAAGGCTGAGAAAAGAAAAAGAGGGTTTAGGCTCTTGAGTTTTGAAAAAGAAAAATCATTGATTTGAATTTAAAAAAGATTTTTAAGTAACATATTGTAAATAAAAAGGTTTGCTGCTAGCAAACTTTTTTATTTACGGGGATTATATGGATATAATTACCAAAAGAGGGAACAATAATGCAGATTTCGGCCATTAATTTCAAGTCTAACAAAGCTAAAGATATAGATATATCAGCAAAAAAAGAAATAAAAAATAAAACAATGGAAGCGTATAATTTTCCGGGTTTAGTTCAATATAAAGAAGGCAAAAAAGAAGCAGCGGCTGCTCATTTAGGCATTAGTGCGGTTAGTTTGGCTTCTGTTGTTGCCGGTACTGTCAAGCTTACACTGAATTTATTTTCTTCTAAGGCAGATAAAGCAAAGACTGCTAAGAATTTAAAATGGGCTGGCGCTCTTCTTTTTGGAGGCTTTGCATTAGGCACTGTTAATGGCATAGTTTCTGCTGTAAGTGTAAATAGGTCATCAAAAAAGGCGTTGGAAGCAAAACAGATTGAAAAAACTGAACAGGCTGAGAAAAAAGAAGAAGCTCCGGAAGTTGAAGAATCAATTGAGCCTGAAGAACCTAAAGAATAAATACAAAATTATAAAAAAAAGAACTGAATTAAATTCAGTTCTTTTTTTTATGGTGTTGGGCATTCCTGCCCAACCTACATTCTAATATTTATTTTTTGCAAGGCGCTGCGCCGCATTCTTTTTTCTCTGCGCAGTCTTTTTTGTCTTTGCATTCTTTTTTAGGGCAGTCGCATGTGCATTTTGTTCCCGGTTTGTTGTCTTTGCATTTGCAGCCTTCGACACATTTTTTATCCGGAGGGCAAACCTTTGCACATTCTTTTGGGCAGCCTTTGTCACCGTGAGGTTTAAAGCCCATGTTTTTTCTCATTTCTTCTTTCATTTTTTCCATTTCAGCTTTTTGTTCAGGAGTTAAAATGGCCTGGAATTTATCCATACTTTCTTTTCTGATTTCAAATTCCTGATTTCTTAGCGCTTTTAATTCTTCTTGTTTTTTCTCGATTTTCTTTTGGATTGGTTCGAGTTTTTTCTTTTCATCGGCTTTGATTTTGTCAGTTTGAGCTTTTTGTTCGTCAGTGAAGTTCATTCTTTTTTCAAAGTCAGCTTTTTTAGCTTCTTGTTCTTCAGGAGACATCATTGGTTTTCCATGTCCCGGTCCTTTAATTTGAGAATGGGGTGGCGGGCAAGGTTTTCCGCCGGGTCCTGCAGGGCAAGGTCCTTTGTCACAGCCTGCTTGTGCTACCAATGTTCCTAATGTTAATGCAAGCGCACTTGCTAACATAACGGTTAAAAGTTTCTTTTTCATAGTGCTCTCCTTTATTTATATATGTTAAGTATAGTAGTCAGATTTCGAATGTCAACATTGATTTGAATTAGATTACTCTTTCAATGAT
>JAVBRY010000126.1:0-2802 GCA_031547505.1 Candidatus Gastranaerophilaceae bacterium
CGCCGGTAATCCAAGACAGCTCGGATAAAATTGGCACCTAAAACCAAACTTTTCTAAGCGACCACAATAGGGGGAAGTCTCCCCCTATTACCCCCTCTGTTAAAAAATCTAAAAATACACAATAAATATTATCATTGTAAAATTTCAATTATTCAGAGAATGACTAAATCGAAAAAGTAGTTATAATTATAACTATGAAAAAGCTTTTTTCGACTATGATTACATTTTTATTTTGTGCAATTATTTGCTCCGGTGCTGGGTATAAAGGCACTCTGCCATCTGTAGGGCCGCAGTTTGAGTACTTAAAAAACGCACCAGCAAAAACAGGCTCGCTTTATAATGCACTCGATGAAAATGATAAATCACCCAATTACAGCAAAATCCCTAAGGACAACCCTGTTTATATCGACTTAATTCTCAAAAAAAGCCGTTCTACTCCATATATGGATGATATGAGTGACGTTATAACCTTGCTTGAAAAAATGCAAAAATGTATAGATGTAAACGGCAATGTTCAAAAATTCAATGCCATAGCAAGCTCCATCATCGACCATGCAGATTTCTTGAGCGAAAAATATGCAGAAAAACCTGAAGAGCACTATTTAACTTTCAGGAGAATTCAGGAACTCGCTGCCCAAGCCAGAGCTGTAGCCACTTTAAGATGCGAAGCACAGGTTTATGTAAAATACCTTGCTGCTCAAAACAACGAAGCCCAACTCTATTCAAAAGACAATATTAATCAGCAGATAAGCTACTTTTCGCGGTCTTTAGACAGCACTCTTCAACTTTTGAAAGACTCAAATTAGCCAGTAACTGCATCTCTAAATGCAACAATATTTGTATTCAGCGAGAAGAACTCTGTTTAAAATGATTGATTATCATTTTAAACAGAGGCAAGCTAAGTCAGAAACGAAGTTTCTGTGTGCTGTATAACATTTCTTCTTGCAACCCAATACACATAGCCCAAACCAACCAAAACATATCAAACTCACACACGAAGGCAACAGGCTACCCTAAAACAAAAACAATAATCTAAGCACTAAGCGGATTGTGCTTGTTCACACGAAGTGTGGCAGAGGGCAGAGTCGACCGCGCGAAGGCGAGGGAGCGGGCCCGTTTAACGCGAGCAACCAAGCAGCAACACTAAAATAACTATATGTTATTGGGTTGCAAGAAGGGTGCCTAGGAGGAGCGGTCTTAAATTCTTATTCTAGAGATGCAGTTAATAAACTATAGCCTCTTAAAACACCGATTGGACTAATGTCTCGAATGAAAAACTTGTATAAAGTTAATATGTACAAGTATCATCAGGAGAGGAATACCCCATGCATAAAATTATGCGTAAACGCTTATTTTTAGCGCTATTTTTGGCAATATGTACGTCAGGTTTACTCAGTGCAAATCCTTCATTTGCATATAAAGTAACGACATTTCAACCGCTCCAGCCTGTAACACCTTATCAGGATAATTCGCAGTATCAAAATTACCAGAACCAGAATTATCAAAACTATCAGAACCCAAATTATCAAAACCAACAGAATGCTCTAAATTACCAAAATTATGGCAACAACATAAACAACACTAACAACAATACAAATAGCGGCTATGAGAACTATCCTAAAATTTCTCAAGTCGAATCAATGATATTCAAAAAAACATACGAAGGCGAAAATATCTATAATCGTCTGAGCCGTATCGAACAAAAAATGTTCAAACAACAATATCAAAGCGCCCCCTTGGCAAACAGGGTAGATAATATTATCTCTAATATCGACGTAGGAGCGATGGCGGGGATCTCAACAAGAGATTTATCAGAACTAGAAACAAGAGTGTTCGGACAAACTTACGCGAAAGAAGATACGGATACTCGTATCACTCGTCTTGAAAAAGAAATGATGGGCGCAATGCAAGGCGGTACAATCAAACAAAGATACCAGGGTGTGCGAACAGCAGCAAAACACTATAATTCTTTCCCTCAGCAGTATGCCTCAGGGTCACAATATATGCCTAACAATTATTATGCTAAAAAGCCATCATTGCTTGGCAGAGTAATGGATAGCCTTGCAGGCGGAATGGGTATGGGTACTATGACCGGTTACACACCTCCTATTTATGACACATATTCACAAGATATGTTCAGCACAGGCGGATACGGCCAGCAAAACTATTACGGCGGGAACAGAGGCGGATACTATGACAACAGAAACCTCGGCTCAGGCACAGGTGTAAGAGTGTTTTACTAAAATATAAATTGTCATTCCTGCGCAGGCAGGAATCGCACAGTCTATATTTATTAATACAACTAAATCCCGAGTTATTCTCGGGATTATTTTTATGTTTATTTTTGACAACGAATTTTGTCTAAAATATTATAGAAGCATTATGAAAATATCAATTGACGACATAAAAAATGCAAAAAACGGCGCATTAAAAATCAATTTTGACGAAAAAATCAAAGGGATAAACACAGACCAGCCTATCATTGGGGAGATAATTTTTTCAGCCATTGATAACTCCGGAAACGGAATCAAAGCCAAAGGAAAAATTGTTGCAAATGTAAAGATGGAATGTGACAAATGCCTGAAAGAATTTTCTGAAAAAATTGAAGTTGATGTCAATGAGACATATATTCGAACAGAGCACAACGACGGGCATTTCGGCGAAGTTGAATTAAAAGAAGGTGATTTCGTAATCGACCTGCATAACAAATCAGAGATTGATGTTGAGGATTTAATTTATCAATCTGTAATATTAAATCTTCCAAATCCATCTGTTTGTGATATAAATTGTAAAGGGGATTCT
>JAVBRY010000044.1:0-4224 GCA_031547505.1 Candidatus Gastranaerophilaceae bacterium
TTCGGTATCAATAGTAACTATTTCTTTGCCGGGCTCTATATATTCTCCTTCTGTACCTCCAAAGTAGCTGAAAAGATGAATTTTTCTGTATTTTGCGATAATATCACCGTTTCTATTCAAGAACCAGCTTGTGTTATAGCCTTTACTGCCGTCTTTCTCTATTATGGCGCCGCAAAGAATGTAAGCGTTATATTGTTTTGCCAGCTTTGAGAAGAACTCTAGGGTAGCGCTGGTAGTTTCTTCTTCGGCAAGCTTTTCGAATGCCGGTTTGCTTATGCCCGTGTTGAAGAACTCTGACATTACAATTAAGTCTAGTTTTTTGTCTACATTCTGTTCTATGAGACTTTTAACTTTTTTAAAATTAGCTTCTCTGTCTCCGATTTTTGGTTTTATTTGTATGGATAATATGTTTACCTTAGCGTTTGTCATTGCTCAAATACCTTTCTTATTGCCTCAAAGGCGAAATCCAGTTCCTCTTTTTTAATCACAAGCGGAGGAGCGATTCTTATTATATTTTCATGGGTTTCTTTGACCAATATGCCATGTTCTTTAAATAACTTCTCTGTGAACGGTCTAGCAGGAGTATTTAATTCTATTGCTATAAATAGTCCCAGTCCTCGTACTTCTTTAATTAGACCTGATTGAATAGTTTTTAATTTATTTAAGAAATAAATACCTAATTCGGCCGAATTCTGACATAGGTTTTCGTCCCTGATTACATCTAATGCGCTCATTGCAATGACACAAGCTAAAGGGTTACCTCCAAAGGTCGAGCCGTGCTCGCCCGGTCTAAATAGACCTAATATTTCTTTGTTTGCAAGAACCGCTGACACAGGATAAAACCCTCCGGAAAGAGCCTTGCCTATTGTGACCATATCAGGTCTGATATTTTCGTGTTCAAAGGCAAACATTTTGCCTGTTCGTCCCAGCCCTGTTTGAATTTCATCGAGTACCATTAAGATATTATTAGTGTCACAAATTTTTCTTATTTCTTGTAGATATCCTTTCGGAGGGATTTTTATACCTGCTTCGCCTTGTATAGGTTCAAGCAAAACAGCTACAGTATTTGGAGTGATTGCTTTTTCTAGAGCTTCTATGTTGCCGTATTCGACAACTACAAATCCCGGAGTGCAAGGTCCATAATCTTTTCTGGCAGTTGCATCAGTAGAAAAGCTGACTATAGTGGTTGTTCTGCCGTGGAAGTTCTCTGAAAATACTATTATTTCTGCTTTATTATCTTCCACGCCTTTTTTTTGGTAGCCCCATTTCCGTGCGGCTTTTATTGCCGTTTCTACTGCTTCAGCACCGGTGTTCATCGGTAACACCATCTCAAAACCTGTTAAATCACACAGTTTTTCATAATATAAAGGCAGCTTGTCGTTTCTAAAAGCACGTGAAGTCAGAGCAAGTTTCTGTGCCTGTTCGCACATAGCCTTATATATTTTAGGATGGCAGTGTCCTTGATTGACAGCCGAATATGCGCTCAGGCAGTCAAGATATTTCTTGCCTTCGACGTCATAGACCCAGACACCTTGTGCTCTGTCAATTACAACATCCAATGGTTTGTAGTTGTTGGCGCCGTATTCTTGTTCAAGTTGGATATAATCTTGAGGTGTTTTCATAGTGCCTCCTCTTGAATCTATATTCTCAAATACTTTCGACTTTTGCAATATGCCCTCATCATGTTAATTATTATTGCAGGGCGATTGACAAAAAGTTAGTCTAGACTTACAATTAGGATAGGTAATTAATAAGTACACTACTATGAAAAAATTAAATGAGTTAAAAACAGGCACACTAGCTAAAATAACCTCATTTGCTCAAGATATCTCAAGAGGTGAATTCGAAAGGTTTGCACTTTGGGAGGGGCAAATTATCAAGTGCATCGCTAAAATTGGACCTGTTATAATCAAAGAAAATGATCAAACTATTGCTGTGGGCAAAAAACTTGCCAAAAAAGTTTTTGTACAAGAATTATAGGGGTGTGATAAGTGGGCTTGTTTGGCTGTAAAGATTGCCGTAAATGTTCAACGGGCAGCAAATGTTCTGATGGTAAAAAACTAACTTGTGTAATTCTCGTCGGAAATCCAAATGTAGGCAAGTCGGTTATATTCAACGCTTTATCCGGCTTTTATGTTGAAGTTAGCAATTATCCCGGAACGACAGTCGACGTATCGAGAGCGACGAATGATTATGCTGAAATTATTGATACACCCGGAACATATGCTTTAGAAGGTGCGTCTGAAGATGAGGCTGTGACACGAGATATAATAACGAAAGCAGATGTTGTGGTTAATGTGGTAAGTGCATTGAGTCTTGAGAGAGACTTATTGTTGACTCAGCAGCTTATTGATTTTGGTTTTCCCCTCCTAATTGCTTTGAATCAGATGGATGAAGCTGAAAAACGAGGCATAGTTATTGATATTGAAAAATTACAGGTGCAATTAGGCATTACAGTTGTTTCGACTGTAGCTATAAAAGGGGTTGGGATAACTAAAATATCTGATTATATCCAAAAAAACGAGTTTAAATCTTCAGGTAAAGTTATTCCCTATGTTGAGGAAAATTTGAAAGACCTGTCTGTATCTAAAAGAATGGAAAAGCTTGCTGTTGCCGATAAAGACGAGATTTCAAAACAAAGAAGAAATAGAATAAACGAGATATATAAAGATGTGGTTTCATCTCAGCCAGTGAATACTGCAGTTACTGACTTTTTCAGTGCTCTTACATACAATCCTATAGTCAATGCCTTATTATCCATTTTTGTATTAGTTATATTATTTGAAATCATTGGCGTTTTTGTATCGGGTAACGTGGTTGATTTTTTATACGGACATATCAGTGAGGACTATTACCCCTGGATTACGTCTGTTGTAAGCAAAATCCTGCCTTTTGAATATATTAGAGAAGTTTTTGTTGGAGAATTTGGGATACTGACAATGACAATTGGTATATTATTAGGTATTTTATTGCCGCTATTAACTGCATTTTATTTACTTATGGCGATTTTGGAAGACTCAGGATATTTGCCCAGGCTTGCTGCTTTTGCGGATAATTTTTTGAACAAAATCGGACTTAATGGCAGGGCTATAATTCCTATATTGTTGGGCTTTGGCTGTGGTACAATGGGTACTCTTACGACGAGAATACTCGGTTCTAAGAAAGAAAGATCTATTGCGACGGCTATTATTGGTATAACGATACCCTGTGCTGCGCAAATGGGTATAATTATTGCTCTTTTGGCTTCAATAGGCGGCCTAAAAGTTTGGCTGATATATATTTTAGTGATTTTTTTGGTGATGGCTCTTGCAGGGACAATATTGGATAAACTATTGCCGGGTACTTCTACTCATCTTTTGATTAATATCCCGCCGTTAAGGTATCCAAGATTCTTAAATATTCTTAAAAAAGTATCTATACGCATTATGAATTTTTTGCAGGAGGCGTTTATAGTATTTTCTATAGGTTCTTTGATAATTACTTTTTTGTATTATTTTGGAGTTTTAAAGTGGTTACAAAAGGCATTGGAGCCTATTGTTATACATCTGTTGCATTTGCCTGCACAATTTTCGGATGTGTTTGTTATGGGGTTAATAAGGCGAGATTTTGCTTCTGTAGGGTTATATGAGATGGCAGGAATTACAGAGAGCGCATATACACTGGCTCCTATTCAGATTTTAACTGCTGCTGTGGTTATAACGCTCTTTGTGCCTTGCTTTGCAGCGTTGGTTTTAATCTACAAAGAAAGAGGTCTGAAGGAAGCAACAATTTTGTGGGTTGGTACTTTTATTATATCTGTTGGTGTCGGTTCAATAGTAGCTAATTGTTTGGGGTTTTTGTTTTAGGTATAATCAGTTCAAAATATTAGTAACTAATACGTATTATATTTTTTTACATTTTGTAGTAAAATTGGGTAAGAAATCGGTGGTGTATGTTTTTAAAAGACCTTTGTGAAAAATACAGTTTTGACTACAAATTTGTGAAATTTTTGTTTGTAGGGGCTTTGAATACAGCTTTTGCATATTTTATATATTCATTGCTGTTGTTTATTGGTTTTCATTATGCTATTGCGGTAGTGGGGTCCACGGTTTTAGGGGTTTTATTTAATTTTAAAACAACCGGTACAATTGTTTTTAAAAATAGTGATAATTCTCTGATATTTAAGTTTATAGGGGTATATTGTATTACTTGCAGCCTGAATGTAGTTGCTTTAAGGGCGTTCAA
>JAVBRY010000023.1:0-3501 GCA_031547505.1 Candidatus Gastranaerophilaceae bacterium
GTGAAATTTTGACCGTAATAGTATTTTTCACAGGCTTCATACGTTATAGCACAAAATGCAGGTAAGGACTGCAAGAACAGTAGAAATACGGTTATTATCTTTTTCATAAGAAGATAATACCAGTTTTTATTGGTCGATTGAATCAGTTAAATTGTTGATAATATTTACAACAAAACCGATTCGAAATATTTTATTATATTTTCGTTATAGCGATTTTCTTTTGTTGAGAACGGGAACACTTCTACACCCAGCTCTTTTTTCATTTGATTTACTTTAGATAGAATTTTTGATTTTGAGGTCAGATCCATTTTCGTCGCTATAACAATAGAATTCAATTTATTAAATTTTATCCACTCTAGCATCTGTAGGTCATTTTTTTGTACCTCATGCCTGGAATCAATAAACTGAACAAGCAGTTTCAACGGTTCACGGTTCAGCAAATACTCCTCTAGGTTTTTCTGCCACGCATCCTTCATACCCTTAGATACCTGAGCATAACCATATCCGGGTAAATCTGCCACCATATATTTTTCATCAAATTCAAAAAGATTAATAAGCCTTGTTTTCCCAGGCTTGTTACTTGTTTTGGCAAGTTTATTCTGGTTGGTCAGACCGTTAATAAACGACGATTTTCCAACATTCGAACGCCCTAATAAAGCAATTTCAGGCATATTGAAATTTGGACATTGTGAGAGCTTTTCGGCGCTAACTATAAACTTTGCTTTCTTTACTATCATCCCGACTCTTTTCCAGATACTTCCCAGAGTACTTCCTTTTATGCAAGACGCTTGTCAGCAAATTATACATGCCCGGTGAATTATAAACATTGATCTGCGTTGCCTCGGGCGAAACATTAAACTGCAGTTTATTCGTAACTTGCAACCCATCCACTTCCACATGGCAAATTTGCATTATTCGGTCTCGAATAATGCTCAACGGCTGTGTTAAAAACAATTCAAAGGTTTTAAATATATTCATTGCATTTCTTTCATATAGTCAACTGACTCCGTCAGTCTGTAGACGCCCTCAAAAGTTAAAGTTCAATTTGTTATAATGACACAAATCGGGCTTACAAGTCCGAGGGGTCACTTTCGGCATTTGATACACTTCTATGCATTTCACCTACGGCATCGCCTTTGTGAAATGCATTCCATAAAATATAGTATCAAAAAAATAAATTAATTCAATTATCTCAGTGTCTAATCAGTTTTTGATTACGCTGTGATGTTGAGTGTACCGTCTCTTTTAGCATTAGTTTCTACTAATTTTTTGATACTCTCTAATTCAGCGTTTGCAGCTTTTAATTGGGTCTCAAGTTGTTTTTGAATCAAATCAAGTTGCTGGTCCTTGTAGTGTACTGCAAGAACTTCAGGGCTGTCTTGATCGACACCGATTAAAGATGTCATCTGATAGCTGAGAATTAATTTTTGGTTGACGATACTAGTGATTTGAGTCTCTAAGTTGCTCGTGTAATCTTGTAAAGTCAGTAATCTGAGTTGTGGTACTGCAAATGACATTTGCATCTCTCCTTAACATAGTCTGTAACGGGTGGGTAAAAAAGTTAGTTCTTATTTTGGTATTTTTTAGGTATTTTTCTCTCTTATATATATAAACGAAAATCAGTATAGAAAATTGCTATATTTGTTATATATCGTGTTACAAATGTTAACATCAGAACAAAACACCCGCTATTGACGGGTGTTTTGGGATTTGTATTTTAAATCTGATATATACTTTTTATTTACTTATTTATCAAGAGCACTTTTTAGAGCAGCTTCAAGGGTTTCTATTTTTGCCTCAAGAGCCTTTATTTTGTCCGTGCTTTCTTCATGTTTTACGGAGATGCTTTCACTTTTTCTTTGGTATGCGCTGAACATTTTTGCTAAATTCTCCTGCAATCCAATGGCATACATAACACCTGCCAATTCGGCAATTATCATTATGATTAAAAGAAATAATCCTAAAGAAATATGATAAGTTTCTTGTGCGAGAGGGCAGTTAAACGCAATTTCATTAGGGAAGTTTACATAGATAATACAGAGCATCAACAGGTTGAAAACCACGAAAGTAGTTAAAAATACGGTTTTTTTCATTTTTTACTCCTCAAATAATTAAGAACTTTCATTATATCATTATCTTGATTTATTTGGATATTATGCTCTTTTTCATCATGAGGAGAGATAAAAGTCAGTGAATACGCCTGAAGCGCCTGTTCACATGTCTTAACCGACAATTTCGCCCCTCCATACTGTGAATCATTCACAATCGGATGGCCAATAGAAGACAAATGCACCCGAATCTGGTGTGTTCTGCCTGTTTCAAGATTTATATCCAAAAAAGTATAGCCGCTAAATCTTTCCAAAACTCTATAATGAGTAGCAGAAGGTTTTCCGTCGGGTCTTACCGCCATTTTTTCAGGCCTGGATGGGTGTCTGCCTATGTTTGTGTTAATAGTACCAGAATCCTGCACACCAGGTTCTAGATTGCCGCTCACTACTGCATAATATTTTTTTGTGACAGTTCTTTGCTGCATCTGCTCTTTAAGAGCCTGATATGCTTCGTTTGTTTTAGCTATCATCAAGAGCCCTGAAGTGTTTCTGTCCAATCGGTGAACGATGCCGGGTCTCATAGCACCGTTGCAGTCTGACAATGTTTCAAATCTATTCAAAAGTGCATTCACCAGTGTGCCCGAAGTTTCTGTTGATGTCGGATGCGTAAGCATATCCACAGGTTTATTAACAACCGCCATAGCTTTATCTTCATATAAAACCTCTAACGGAATATCTTCAGGCAGTATTTTTATTTCACCTGCTTCTTCAAAGTTCACCGATATTTCATCATCGATTTTTAATGTATGGGAATTCTTCGCAGGTTTATCATTTACAAGGACATTGCCCTTTTGTATCTGTTTTTGTATAGCGCTTCTTGAGACGGCAGGATAGATTGCGGCCAGAAAACTGTCCAGTCTTTTACCTGCATCTTCGGTTTCTACATATAGTTTTTCGCTATTCGCCTTTTTCATTTTTGAGCTCATTATTAAAGAGTATATTACAAATAATGAGAAACGCGCCTATATTGATAAACAGGTCAGACAGGTTAAATATAGGAAACGCAATGAAATTCATCTTTATATAGTCAGTGACATAGCCGTCTAAAATACGCTCGAACATATTGCATAAAACACCGGCGATAGGGAAAGTATAGAGTATTAGATCTGTGTATTTGAGTTTTTGGATATTCGCAATCACCAGCCATAAAATAGCAATCAAAATTATAACTGAAATAACTATTAGTATAGTCGTATGCGACTGGAACAAACTGAATGCAGCGCCTGTGTTTTTTACAAAATCAACCGTAAATAGTTTGAAGTTAGCATTGTTATAATAACCAATTGCAAAATCCCTGACAGAGTAGGATACAAAAACCAAAAGACCTATCAATATAAAAAATAAAAATACTTTTATACACGTGTCTCTATCGAGTTTCATTTTGATTTTTTCT
>JAVBRY010000035.1:0-7512 GCA_031547505.1 Candidatus Gastranaerophilaceae bacterium
AAAATTAATATAAAATAATTACAAAATAGTCCTATTATATATGCACTTTCTTAAAAAAAGAGTTATAATAAAGAAGTGTTTAATGTGATAGGAGTTTGTGCATGGGTCTGAATTTTAAACAGGCGTTTTCCTACGAATGGAATGACTCGGATTTTTTCACTAAATGGTTAATCGGTTCTTTTATTTTAGTTTTTCCCGCATTGCCGGAATGGATGACGGGGATTAAAAAATTTCTCATCGCACCCGGTAATATGTATTGGCTTTTATTGTTTATAACCATATCTATCATTGCATACCTTGCGATTATCGGATATTTCTATAAGGCGGTGCACAACCGCATTGTTCACTCTGAAGAACAGCTTCCGCAATGGCAAAAATTCTGGCTCTATGTAAGACGCGGCGCAAGAGCTTGTCTTGGGGCAGGGCTTATGACGCTGCCGTATTTTGTTCTTTTTGGCGGAACTGTATATCTTTATCAACTTGATTATACCTCTCCGATTTTCATTGCAATAGCGGTGATTTTGGGCATGGCGTTTTTGGCGTTGTATTTGGTATTTTCTCTTAACTTTGCGGTCAAGATGAAATTGAGTGCATTTTTGAATTACGAAAGAGCATTCAGACGACTGGAAGGACGCTGGCGTGAGTTCTTTGTGTTCTATTTGGTTTGCATAACCCTCGCAGTTGTTTCAACAATAGTATGCGCTTTGTTGTCCCTGCATAATCTTACAACTCTGATTGTACCTTTCTTTATGTTCTATATATGTCTGGTGCTTGCGGATTTGTATTCACAGTTTTTGTTTGATTAGACAAGGTGGGCATAGTCCGCCATAGTTTTGTTATTGTCATCCCGAACTTGATTCGGGCTTGAGTCGTAGATGCTCTGCCGAACAAAAGTTGCCTAAATGGCAAGTTTTGTGAGAGGTAGGAGTCATACGAATCAGGATACTTGAACAAGTGGATCTGAACCCATTTTGGATTTTATTTTTAACTCTGAATTTCAGAAACAATAAAAATATCCATAAATCATCAGATCCCGGCTCGGAGGCCGAGATGACAAATTGTTGATAAAATGTACTCCTTTTCAACTCCTAAAAAAAATGCTAAAATTGTCCTGCATACGGAATTTAGATAGAAAGTTAGGAGTTGAATTATGAGTTTGGATTTACAACGTTCGTTTACGTATTTAAAAGATGATGCCGATTGGGGCTTGAAGGTACTTATCGGGGGTGTGTTTACACTGATTGTTTCAAGCGCAGGTATGTTGACAGAATTGGCAAAAGAGCCTAAATTTGCAATTCTTGTAGTGCCCATTATGTTGGTTATGCTGCTTTTAGGTTTATTGGCTTCGTTTTTTGTAAGCGGTTATTATGTTAAAGCTGTAAAAGCCAGAGGTCAGGACGGCGATAACAAACTTCCTGTCTGGCAGAACTTTTTGGAAATATTTGTTTTAGGATTCAGATACAACGTAGGTTATCTTCTATTTTTGATTCCCTATGCACTGCCATGTATAATTCTGTTTTTAATCGGGTTTGCGGCTGCGATAACTGCACCTAAGGATGCATTTGGAATTATAATTCTGTCTTTCTTGCCGGCAATTGGTGTAGGTCTTGTTATGATGCTTATTGTTGGTTGTATAACACCTCTTATGGTGTTAAATTTTGTTGAAGACGATAAAATACTTTCATTCTACAACTACAAAAAAGCATTTGGCAGAGTTAAAGGTAATTTTAAAAACTACCTCATGTTCCTTCTTTTCATGTTCGCTATTGCAACAGCACTCGGTATAGCAAGCTTTGTCATAGGTTTAGTGCCGCTGCTTGGTTCATTGGTGGTTCCTTTTGTGTCATTCTTTATAACACTTGTTATAGCTGATTTGTTGGCACAGTTTGGAAGGACGAAACAAGTAGTGTAGGCTAGTTTAAATCTATGCCGCCCCGGGCTTGTATATGAAGATAAGCTTTAAAACTTGTTTTACGGGGTCTCACTAGAACAAATCTATTTCATGAGATCCCGTAATGACAGTTCTTTGTTGAATCCAAAACTTTATGCCCGGGAATGCGTATATAAAACATACTATATTTGATTGAATTTTAGCATTTTTCTTTTCGAAAGTTAGGGAAAATGCTAAAATTTTTTATAGTTTATTAATTTGGGAGTATAGTTATGGATTTAAGTTTAGGAAAAGCGTTTGCGTATACGAAGGCAGACCCAAAAGCGAAGTCGAAAATTTTTATCGGCGGGTTGTTATTTTTATTAGCGGCGTTGATTTATTTTGGAGTTTTTGTTCTCGTTCCGATATTAATGCAGGGCGGTGACGTAATGACAGCTGTCATTGGTGTGGTGGTTATTGCCTTTGCAATGTGTTTTTTGTTATTTGCAGTATACGGATATTATGCCAAAACAATTAATTCCAAGATGTTTGGCAGTGAGATACTTCCTGAATGGAGCAAGATGGGAGAAATGGCTTCCGCCGGATTTAAAGTGGCGGCGGGTTCGTTTCTTTATTTTCTTCCGTTTATTTTAATAGAACTTTTTTTGTTTTTAATAATTTTTCCGACTATGAAAGATAACCCTTTATTGCCGCTTCCGTTGTCACTTGCTAATTTTGTTATAAATGCAATTGCTTCGGTTTTTTATCCGATTATGCTGGTTAGTTTTGCATCGGATTTAAAAATATTGTCGTTTGTAGATTATCCTCGGGCAGGTAAGCTTTTGAAGAACAATGTAGTCAACTATGTGTTGCTGCTTGCGTTTATTTTCATTATTTCTTTAGTGATGTATATTCCGTTTTTCCTTGGCGGGTTAGCAATCGGCTTATCATTTATTCCGTTTGGTTTGGGTATGTTATTGATGCCTGTAGGCATTGCTATATTGTTAGCCGGGCCGTTCGTTTTCTTCTGGCTGCAGTTAGTTTTGGCCGATATACATGCACAGTTTGGGAAAACAAAGCCTGATTTAATAAAGAAATATGCGGCAGCTAAATAGACGATAGATGCAATTTACATTCAAGCTTATGATAAAATAAGCCATATGAAAGAAATTGAATATTTAAACATAATAAAAAACACTCTTCACAAGACTCAGTATCTGGGTGATGACAGTGCATATTTAAAAGATTTGGATATCTATGTGACACAGGACACGCTGGTCGAGGATGTTCATTTCTGTTTGGATACGACAAGAGCAGTTGATTTGGGATACAAAGCGATAGCCGTAAATCTTTCAGACCTTGCAGCAAGCGCTTCCAAGCCGCTTTATGTGACTATATCTCTTTCTTTGCCTGAGCATATAGGGGAGTCTTTCGTAAAAGAATTTTATATGGGTGTGGATAAAATCTGTGAAAAATATAATGTCGAAGTTGTCGGCGGAGATTTGACAGGAGCGCAGAAGGTGACAGTATCAGTCTGTGCAATAGGAAAAAAAGTCTCAAAATTCGATGTATCAAGAAGCTTTGCAAAGCCGGGAGACTATGTTGTTGTAACAGGCACTCACGGAGACAGCTGTGCAGGCTTGAAATCGTTTCCACAGATAAATGATTTCACAAGAAAACACCTGAAGCCCGAGCCAAAAATCGAGCAGGGGCTGTTATTAGCGAAGAGTGCTGTAGATGATTTTGCACTGATGGATTCGTCTGACGGGCTTGCTGATGCTTTGTATAAAATTTCTCAGGCTAGTGGGGTGAAGATGGTTGTTGATTTTAATACGGTTCCAATCACACCAAAATTGAAAATAGCGTTCCCTGAAGAATATAGAGATATGGTGCTTTGGGGTGGGGAGGATTTTGAACTCATCGCTTGCGTGAATGAAGAGACTTTCCAAAAACTCGACAAGACCAGATTCTATTGCATCGGCAGAGTTGAAGATAATATTGAAAATGGTGAAAATGGCGAAAATGGTCTGGTCATAATCAAAGATGGTGACAACAATATCATAATTGATGAAAATGAATTTAATTCAAAAAGCTATAACCACTTTAAGGATAAAGATTAAGGGGCACAATGAAACTATCAGTAATAATCACTGCCGGAGGTTCATCTTCCAGGTACGGAAATACAAATAAACTCCTTGAAAAAATTCATGGCAAGGAAGTGGTTCTGCATTCAATTGAAGCGTTTTTACCGTTGAATCCGTTTGAGATTATTATCTCGGCTTCTGAAAGTCTTATGCCTGCGGTTTCTGAGTTGGTGAAAAATATCCCGAACATAAAAGTTATAATTAAGGTTGTTCAAGGCGGCGACACACGCCAGCAGTCTGTGTTTAATGCATTGAAAGCGTGTGATAATCCTGACTTTGTGGCAATTCACGATGGTGCACGTCCGTTAGTAAAACTGGAAGATATAAAAAAATGTATTGATAAGGCTATTGAATCGAAAGCTGCAATTTTATCCGTGAAGGCTGTCGACACAATAAAAATAGTCGATTCGGATAACAAGATAATGGAAACACCTGACAGAAATTATCTGTGGTGTGTTCAGACGCCTCAGATTTTTGATTACAAGTTGATTTTGTCAGTGCACGAAAAGCTTCAAGGGCAGAATTTTTCTGATGATGCAGGCATGCTGGAAGCTGAAAATATCCCTGTGTATGTGGTTGAAGGGTCTTATTCAAATATAAAAATCACAACGAAAGATGATATTGCTGTTGCGCAGGCAATTCTTGAATAAGTGATATTTATGAGATCCCGTAAAACTTCTATCTTCGCTTTTTTCAATACTTAAAGCCCGGGACGGCAAAATATATCAGTCTTTTTTACCTTTAAGCTTTTCTTTCAGATTTTTTCTTTTCTTTATCAATGTCGGAGAATCATCGTCGACTTCGACTTTATCAAGGCGTGAAGAGGTTTTTCCTTCTGTTTCTTCTTCATAGATGCTTGCTAAAAGACAGGTGATAAGAGTTTTCTTGCCTATATCAAAATTACCTTTTAAGGACAGGTGGGCTTCATCATCGGATATAGAGTTCAAGAACTTTGCGAACTCTTTTGTTATGGCGCCAAGAGCCGCATTGTCTTTAATGGTCATAACTTTTTTTGTCAGCTCAGCTATGGGGATAGTGAATTCGTACTCTTTTGAGTCATCATCGTACGAGCATCCGCTGTAAGATTTTTCATCTTCCATATCATCTTGTTTTGATTTAATTCTATCTTTTAGTGCCACGTCTGTTCTCCACTCTTATTATATTAGTGTCTTCTCATTTGGGCTGCGCTTTCGCGCTCTGCCCTGTTATCCATATCGCCTCTGCGCATATAAATCAAATAATCACACAATTTCGCCGCAAAATCCTTATAATTCACTGCTATATTAGAATCAGGATTTACAACACTTACAGGAACACCCTTGTTCACCGCAGACATCATAGCCAGATAATTGTTAGGGATTTTCCAATAAACTTTTTGTTTCACAACATCCTCGATATCAGATGTTTTGATTTCTTCGTTGTCCATATACCTGTTGAGCACAAGCTTAACCTTTTCGGCAGGGAAATTCAACTTGTCGAACAAATCCATACAGCGCTGTAAATTCCTTATTGCAGGGAGATTCACAACCGCCGCAAGCAGTATCAACTGTGACATTTCAAGAGCAGAAATAGTCTTAGAGTCAATACTGGTGCTGGTGTCTATAATAATATATGAGAAGATTCTTTTTAATCTCGACATCAAAACTTGAATCTGCTCGGCAGAAATGTCCTTTGAGGTTTCGATATTCACAGGGTCAGCAATGACATATAGGCTTGAGTTTTTGTATCTGGTGATAGAGCCTAGGAGTGCATTGTTATCCATGTTTTCATGGTTTTTAGCCAGATATGACAGGTCAAATGCAGGATTAATATCCAGGAATGTAGACACATCACCAAGCTGCAAGTTCAAATCCACAATCGCAACTTTTTCTTTTGTCATCTCGGCGATCTCAATTGCAAGATTCACGGCAATAGAGGTTTTTCCGATGCCGCCCTTGTTTGAGAATACAGAAATGACTTTGCAGGCGTTGTGTGCACAGTCTGCCGCATCGTAGTTTACCAACTCACCCATAAGTTTTTTGAATGCCGTTTCTGTTACAGGCGATTCTAAAAACTCGTTCGCTCCAGCTCTCATGGTTTTTATAACGACTGTAGAGTTCATTTTGTTGGATTTAGCAACAATGACAGCTTTGTTGTTAGCGTTTTTGATTTGTGAAATTAACTCAAGCTTCTTTTCAAAATCATCGGAAACATCTAACACCACTATACAAGACGCTTGTGTTGCCACGAAATCAAGCGCGGCCTCGTTGTTTGCAAATTCAGCCAAAAACTCGGCACATTCAATACTCTTAAGATAGTTCTTGAGAACGCTTCTTGCCGTATCGTCGGAATCAATAATAATGACTTTAGACTTTCCGCTCATAATTTAGCCCTATAAACACCTTTCAACTCTGCCTTAAATCATTCTACTACATTGGAGAGAAAAATAAAACCAATTTGCATTTGAACAAGTTGCAAAGTAGGTTGGGCTTGCTAGCCCAACAGCAATAAATTAGGTTTGAAAGCTTTAAGCTTACGATTTCAGTTGGTAAGATGCTGAATACTGTAGATTGTATAATATTGCGCAATTTAACGCTTCAGCATGACAGGGGAATTAGATGTGATGCAAAGGGGTGGCAGTGGTAGGTCAGGCAATTGCCTGACAAAAAATAAACCCCTTAAATATTAGCAGCCAAAGATGGGGCAAGGTCAATCATCTCGTAAACAATTTTTGCATCCCATTGGATTCCGGCACCAAGCTTGAGAATTTCACAAGCCTTTTCAATAGACAAACCTTTACGATACGGTCTATCACTTATTAAAGCGTGGTAGGCATCCGCAACGGAAACAATTCTTGCTGCAAGAGGAATTTCGTTACCTTTAAGTTTTTCAGGATACCCTGAACCATCCCAATGTTCGTGGTGGTATTTGACGATCGGGATAAGGTCATGAAGCGATTCGTTCGGCAGAAGAACCTTCTCTGCGCCTATAGAAGGGTGTTGTTTCATGATTTCCCATTCTTCATCGTTAAGCCTTGCGGGTTTTCTCAAGACGCTTTCAGGGATACCGATTTTTCCGATATCGTGGAGAATTGCACCTAATTTGATTCTCTCAACATCTCTTTCAGGAAGATTCAAACTTCTCGCAAGCGCTTCAGAGTATCTTGAAACAGAAGACGAGTGACCTTTTGTGTATTCGTCTTTTGCATCGATTGCAGAAGCGAGTGACGTTACAACTTCAAGCAAGTGGTTCTGCGAGAAGATTTCTTCGTTGTGGAATTTGTTTACAAGTTCTTCATCGAAGTTTATACCTATTTGTGAGTGTCTTTTTGCGATAACGGATGCAAATGAACTCAACGCCATATCGTCCCAGAAATCAAAATCATCTGAGCATACGATAGTGGACATACCGTTTTGATAACCTTTGCTCTTCGAGATATACATGCCTTGCTCTGCAAGAATCATCATTTTTTCAATGTCTTTTGTCGAATCAGGATAAGTCGCAATACCGACAGAAACC
>JAVBRY010000247.1:0-23820 GCA_031547505.1 Candidatus Gastranaerophilaceae bacterium
CTTTGCTTTCAATCATCAATCTGCCATTTTTTAAATATGCAGTCACACCAGCGTTAGCAGCACCGTTAATTTTATTAACCAGTTCGTCAACAGTTGTATCTGTCTTAACAGAAATATCAACACCGTTGATAGAGAGCGTACTGTCTTGAGTTAAACCCAAGTCGGACATTCTGGAAGTTGAAGACTTCAAGCCCTCAAAAGAATTAGACTGGGTTTTAGTTTTAGAAGCCAAAGATATTACCTCTATATCAAACTCTGAAGGAGTAGACAAGTTTGTAGCAGTGGCTGTTATCGCCTTTGTAGTCCCTGTTTCACTTGTTTTAACAGCGATTTTAGTGAATATGTCAGATGTACCGCCCATCAATGAGTCGGTGATTTTTGTAATAGAAGACTTGACGGAAGAATAATCACTCTTAAGAGTACTTAAGGCGCTGCTTTTAGACTGAATTGTCTCTTGCTTTGCAGTCAGGGAGTCAATTTTAGCTTGCTTAACTTTTGTAAGCGCCGCAATCCACTCATCAATAGGTAGTCCTGTACCTACACCGGAAAATTGTATGCTCATAATTTATACCTCTAACGAATTTTAAATTAAGAAGAATTCCATTTCTGAATTTAATCGTACTTATAAATCTATTATACCACGTTCTTGTATTTTTTAATCACATTTCTAAAAAATCGTACAATAAGTTGATACTTTTTTTTATTTAAGGTTATAATGTTTTTAAATGAAATTAGAAGGGATCAGAAGATTAATATAGTGAAGAAAACAGCTAAATTATGCGTTCTTACTGCAGGTATCATCTCTTTTGGAATTTACCCCGCATTGGCAATTGAAAACGCACCATCTATTTTTGACTCGCAATATGGAAACCCATCCGCTCAACAAACTGAGTCCGGGATACCAACTATGGAACCGCGTAAGATTAAGTCTGACGTTACCGTTAAGAGCATTGAGGTTCAGGGCAACAGATTTGTCAGCAAAGATGAAATCTATGCAGTTATGACCATAAAACCGGGCGATCAATTCGACCCTAATGACGTACAAACAAGCTTAAAATCCCTATATGGTATGGGCTTTTTTAATGAAAATATTAAAGCTATCCCTGTTAAATTAGATGATAAGAGTATAAGATTAAAAGTCATTGTTGAAGAGAATTCTCCGATTTTAGACGTTACTATATCAGGGAACAATTCTATACCGACAAGTGAGCTTATGAAAATACTTGATCCGCTTTTAAATAAGCCTCAAAATGTGAACGAGCTTAATAGTGCAATTGAAGAAATTCAGGATCTCTACGCAAGTCAGGGATATATTCTTGCCAGAGTTGTTGCAGTCGGTGATGATCCGGATGGAACGGTCAATTTAGCTATTGATGAAGGAACAATCAACTCTATCATTATCGAGGGCAACAAAAAAACAAAAGAATTTATTGTAAGAAGAAATGTTTTGACCCAGCCTGGCACAATATACAATGAAAACATAATAAAACAGGATTTAACAAGATTATACGGAACACAGGCTTTTAAAGATGTTCGCCGTACAATCGAAAGAAGCACTGAAAATCCTGAAAAATATGATGTAACAATACATCTTGAAGAGCAAAGAACAGGCAACCTTTCTATTGGTGCCGGCTTAGATACTTCCACAGGTCTATTCGGTTCTGCAGGTATCTCTGACAACAACTTCAGAGGCATGGGACAGAGAGTATCTTTAAGCTTCTTAGCCGGTACCGGGGTTATCATGAGCGACAGTTCAACACTGGACAGAGCTAACTATCAGGCAGAAATCAGTTTCTTTGAGCCAAGGCTTAAAGGTACTGACAACTCACTCTTGGTTAAGGCATTCGGACGTGACTTTGCCAGCTATCAGGTTCCTCTGGCTATCGAAAAAAGATTCGGTGTCGAAGCTACTATTTCAAGACCATTTAAAGAATACCCTCACTTGAGCGGTTCGTTCGGGTTAGGGCTTGAGAATGTCCACGTTAAAGAAGGAAATGCAGCCCAAATCGCCAAACTATATCAAGCACACAATATACCTATATCACAACGTGCAGACCAGCTGCAAGGCGGATTGTTCGTAACAATGTCTCCAAGCTTGTTCTACGATACACGTGATACTACAACAAATCCAAGAAACGGTGTATTTGCAATGGTTCGTCTTGATGAAGCATTGGCTCTCGACGGCTTTGACAATACATTCGGCAAAGTCACCGGTAACATTAAAAAATACTACCCTGTGGGTAAAAAATCCTCATTCACTCTTGCATTCAGAGGCGGGGGGAAAATACACGGAGATATGCCTGAAGTTATGGCTTACCGTTTAGGCGGCCCTTATACTGTTAGAGGTTTCAGAATGAGCGGAGTTGGTACAGGCAGCGGGTTCATTGCAGGTTCTGCTGAATTCTTAACGCCTATCCCATTTATCGACAGATTTACAGAAGCTAAATTCTTAGACAATATCAGACTTGCAGCCTGGACCGATGCCGGTCAAATATACGGCTCAACAGTTACAAACGACATCTATAACACACCGCTGCACGCTATATCGTCAGGTATCGGTATCAGATTGTTTGTGCCCGGCGTAGGACCACTGAGCATCGACTGGGGTTATCCGCTCACAGGTGTGGGAAACAACAGCAAAGGTGCCTTCACATTCGGCGCAGGCGACTTCTACTAAAGATAAAAATATTTTATACACATAAAAAAGGACTTAAATCATTAAGTCCTTTTTGTTTTTCGTTCCTATATATGACCAGCTATTTACTTATGTTTCTTTTTATCAACTATCGCTGCAGCAATAATTGCAGCAGCGCCTACAATTGCGCCACCGATAGCGAACTTTATAATCTTTTGCTTTTTAAATGTTCCTAAGTCGTCTTTTATTTTTTTGAAGATATCTGATTCCTTCTTCTGAGCTTCGTCCAGCGCTTTGAATTTTGTGACATCATCCAGATTCTCTTTGGCAGTCTCCAGTGCAACACGTTTTTCTCCGATGCCGTTATGCTCTGAAATAGCGTTTCTTTGTAGCTTTTCTAGCTTGTTAGGTTCTTCTAATTTTTTTAAGTCATCTCCCATTTGCGTTTGCAACTCATTAGAATTAACTTCTTTAAATTGCTTAAATGTTTTTTCTTTTTTATCAGAGGCTGCAATAAATTGTTCTTCTGTTGCTCCTTCTTTGAGCTTAAATTCTGTTACGCCACGGGAATTTTCATATTTGGTTTCTAATAAGGCATCGTATTCTTTTTCAGCGTTATATAGTTCTTCTCTTGGCTTTAAAAATTTAATAAGCTCGTCTCGTTGGTTATTAACATCTTTAAGTTCGTCTTGATGTTTAAGAAGCTCTCCATAAATTTTATTTTTACTTTGGAGTGTTTCTTCAACCAGTTCATCTTTTATGCCTGGTTTTGCTCTGTATCCTTTCTTGCCTTCGGAATTTTCAAATTTACCTTCTTCACCTTTAGGTGCCAGTTCTACTAGAGCTTCGTATTCTTGTTTGATTTTTGTCATAGCATCTTCATAACTTGAATCTCTTTCAAGCACTCCTCGTTTCTTATTAAGTTCTCTAAGCTCTTTATGTTTATTCCACAGTTGTTCCTGATAGAATCCATCTTTACCTTCTTGGAATTTTGCAAAAGCAGTATTTTTTTTGTCAAGAGCTGTCTTGAGCTGTTCTTCAGTAGCACCTTCTTTAAGATGGTATCCATCTATACCTTCGGCGTTTTTGTGTGGACCTTTTTCTGCTCTTTTTAATAAGGCATCATATTCCTGTTCTGCTTGAGTCAAGTCTGCTCTTGGTTTCAGTTTTTCCTTGAGCGCATTTTGATCTTCTGTAAATATATCCAATTGTTGTTTATTTATTTCTTCAGTGGCTTTATTGATGTATTCTGTTGTTTCTGTAATTTCTTTATTATATTGAGATTCTTTCTTAGAGATGGCGTCTTTCACGAATGTATCAATTTTTGGAGCAGTGTATTTGCCTATAAGCCCCCCTGCCACAGTTGTTCCTACAGCGGTACCAGCGGCATACGGCATATATTTTCTCTGCTTGCGCGGTTCTTGAGCAGCAGAAACAGATTGAACATTCATGGGCTTTACCTCCTAATTGATTGCCTGATTACGCGATTGCGTAATCGTGATACACACGTGACGTATAATGAATTTTAATTTTGCCCTACCCCAGATATCACTTTTTCTCGGTTGAAGATATATTAGGTGATTGCAGTTTCGTATATATGAAATATACTAAATTATATCACAAAAAGCAGCGTTGTCACTAGTCAGTCGGATAATTAGGCTATTATTGGATTGTTATATTGCGAAATTGTTACATTGAGTATTTTGCCTGTATAAATTGGTATCGGCAAGGTATGCCCATCCTAATTTCTTTGTGGTATGACGCTAAAATGTCACCCCGCACTTGATGCGGGGTCTGAGCGCATTTTGGGTTTCACTTTTAACTCTGAATGCAGAATAAAAGAGCTTACATTTGCAAATCATCAGATTGCGGTTCAAGCCCGCGATGACAGTATTTTAAATTTCAAACGTAGTTATTCATAACAAAAAGAGTCCGATTTTCGGACTCTTTTTGGTTACTTATGATTATATAAATTATAAACTAAGCTGCTGTTTTTTTGCTGCCGGAAAGCGCTGCCGCGATAATACCGATTACACCGATTCCTGCGCCGATAAGAGCAAATGTCTTACCTTTTTTGCCTTTGGCTTCTTTAGTTAATTTATCAAACAATTTTTGACCTTCTTCAGAACGTTTTGCACCTTCTGCCGGTTTGAATGTTTCCTTGAAGTTTTTAACTATAGTTGATTCAGCTTGTTTAGCTACGTCTGTTTCTGCTCTATATGCTTGAACTTCTGCGTTTAATGCTCTTTGTTTAACAAGAGTAGCTTCATTATCAGCTATAACTTTAGCATCAGGAGTTTTGTTAGCATATTTAGCTTTGAAATCAGATCTCATTTTAGCTACGTCTACTTTACCTTCAGTTGCTTTTTGGTATGCCTCAGCTGCTTCTTTTACTTTTGCTTCAGCAGCTGTAACATCCGCAGTAGTCTTTCCTGCTTTTAGTGTAGTAGTTGGTTTTTTAGTAACAGGATCTTTCTCATATAAGTTAGCAAGTTGACCTTCTGCTACAGTCAATGGTCGTCTGGTTTTAGTAGCGTCAGTTAATTCTTTGAGTTCTTTTTCATATGTTTCCAATACTTTAACATCTTTTGTTATGCCTTCAGCACGGATGGCTGTTCTGGCTTCACCCATAGCTTTTTGAGAAGATGTTGCCTGGTCTTCAATAGCCATTTTAACGAATGTATCTTCGTTTAATTTAGTAAGGCCTTTTCCGCCCAAATAACCTAAACCTGCAAGAGCTGCACCGCCGACGGCCGCTCCGCCGATTTTGGCGCCTTTATTGTTGTTTGTTTGTTCGTTTCCGAATGATACCGCTTGTACTTTCATACTTTGATCTCCTTTACACAATCATTATATATGGTAACTTTATTTTTCAATAGGGTTGTGCACATATTTTTTCACATAAGTACACATACTTTGGGCTTGTGCCCGGGGTTACTTAGTTTTTATTATTGTATTACTTCACAAAAATGCTGACTTCGCACTTCCTTATATTAATAAAGAACCGAACAGATTTTTTTTTGCCATCGTTTGCTAGTATTTGTGTTTAATCGTTACAATTGTTAATACATGTTGCCCAAATCCCTGATATATCTAAAAAGTTGATAGTAAATTATATTTTTGAACATATTACAAATTTATTCGTTATGACAATTAGACATTTGTATAAAAATAATTAAACCTGATTACAAAAGAACTTAACCATGTCAGGGTATATATATTATTGTATTTTAGAAAGAACATCATTATAATGTTTATTGAACGGTTACGGAGGATTACCTCGATGAGTAAAAAAGTATTATCTAAAGCACTGATTATTACACTAGCGATGAGTTCAGCAAGCGTTTTTGCGGCACCTAACTATTCTGTTCAAACGCAGAATCCGTATGTTATGCCCCAAAACCCATATACATATAATCAGCCACAAATGTATTCAAGCCAATCAAGTTCACTGCAGCCATTGCAGGGTTCATTGATAATGATTCCGGCAGGAGCTTGTATCCCTGCCATGACAAATATGCCTCTCAGCTCTGAAACTATGATGCTGGGGCAGAATGTTTCTATACCTGTATCTAACAACTATTATTATAACAACACACTTGTTGCACCAGCAGGCAGCAGTCTTAACGGCACTGTTATTGATGTTAAAAAAGCCGGACATGCAGGTGTAAATGGTCAATTGATGGTTAAGTTCACCAACATCACGACGCCTTACGGACAAATGATTCCTATCTCCGGAGTAATCAAGACCGATGACGGAACAGGGCTCTTAAAGGGCGGCACAAAGATGGACACAACAAAAGATTATGCTAAAGACATAGCTGTCGGCTCTGCATTGGGCGCGATAGGGGGGACAATTATGGGACCTTTATCCGGCGGTAAGGTCGGCAAAGGCGCTGCATTAGGCACAGCTGTGGGCGCTACAGGGGGTTTAGCTAAATCTTTATGGGATAGAGGCGCTGCCGTTGAAATTCCTGCGGGAAGTCAGCTAGACGTTGTTGTGGATCAGCCTATTACCTTTCAGCCTCAACAAGGTTACCAATACTAATAAGTCAGTCGGACGATTTTATTTATAATATAATTTTTATAGACTGGGTACAAATAAACTACTACGAACCCCTTAATTGGATAGCTTGGGGAAATCAACAGAAAAAAGCACGAGAGCACAAGTAAAAAGGGGAAACAGGGGAAAGAATGACAATACTCGGAGATAAATACACATACGAGGAGCGAGAAAAGCACGAAGGCTACGTAGTTCCGCCTATATATAAAGACAACAACAAAGATGAGATTCCTTTTAAGACTTGTTTTGCTTTAGCTACGGCTCTTCACCCGATAGCAGTGGGGCTTGCTTATCTTGCAATATTTATTCTTGCGCTTTTGGGTGTGCATTTTGCAATTTTTGATAAGCCGGAACAAAAACCTAAAGATATTGAGTTTGTTCTTGTTGATAAAGAACAAATGCCTATAAACAAAAATACAAAATACCGTTCTGACAGAAACTCCCGTGCGGGTGGACAGCATGACCCTAACCGCCCTGTTTCTATGCCTACTCCGTCGGCGTCACCTGCGCCAAAACAACAGGCAGCACAGCCTCAGCAGGCTCAGCCAAAACAAGCACAGCCTCAGCCGCAGCAGCCGACTCCTAAAAAAACAGTAGCTCCGACGCAGCCTCAACAACAAGCGCCAAAAGTTCAGCAGCAGGTCACAAAGGGTGAGCCTACAGCTCCTACAAATGCACCGAAGCCGAGCTTGAAGCCGACTGCACCTAAGATTACGCAAAAACCGACAGGCACCTTTGATATACCTGCACCAAAAGTAGATGCTCCAAAAGCTTTGGGACCTGCAGGAGGACCAGTTCAGGGTTCTCGAACAGGGGCAAGCTCAGGCTCGTCATCAGGAACTCCTTCTCCGAGCTTCTCACCTAGCGGCGGCAGTTCTTCAGGCGGAAGATTCTCTTCTTCAGGAAGTTCAGGCAGCTCAGGTAACATCGGAAACCCCGGACCGGGCAATCCTAAAGGTGCACCTGGCATCGATGCAATCAAAGAACCTGATTTTGGTCCTTACATGAGAGAGCTTCAAAGAAGAATCAAAATGAACTGGGAGCCGCCAAAAGGCAACGAAAGTAAAAGAGTTGTTCTGCTCTTCAAAATAGGCAGAGACGGCAGACTCCTTTCAAATAAAGTATTCAAATCATCAGGCATGCCTGCAGCGGACAATGCGGCAAAAGCAGCGGTAGAATTGACTGCACCGTTCAAGCCGCTACCTCCTGAGTACAAAGGAGACAGTGTAGATATTCAATTTACGTTTGACTACAACGTATTCGGTGCCTCGATGTACTAAATATCAGCACTAAGCAGATAAACTTAAAATTAAAAAACAAACACACATTACATAGAAAGAGGATTTTATTATGGATTTATTATTAAAAGCGATGATCGAGGATTTTTGGATTGTCTTCCCGATTCTTATTTGCTCGGCTTTGACACTATGTGTTGTCATTAACAGAATGCATTATTACAACAAAAATAAAAAAGATGTTGTCTTGTTCATACCAAAACTCCAAAAAGAGCTGGTAAGAGGCAATCTCGACGGTGCACAGAACTTGAGTGTTCAGCTTGGCGGTGTTATCGGTGAAGTCAGCGAAGAAGCTGTCAGAATCTTCTCTGAACAAAAAGCAGGATTTTCACGTTCTTTTGACATCGCGGCTAACTTGGCAACAAGAAAGCTTGAAAAACATTTAACAATCTTAGGTACAATCGGCGGCGTAGCGCCTTTCTTAGGTCTATTCGGTACGGTTGTAAGAATTCTTTATACGTTCCAGGATTTGGCTACTCAGGGTAACCAGTCTGCGGCGGTTGCGACAGGTATTGCATCTGCGTTGATTGCTACGGCGTTAGGTCTTGGTGTTGCGATTGTTGCTGTAGTTTTCTATAACTACTTCCAATCTATCGTTAAAAGATTCGAAGATGACTTCCAGTTAATCAAATTATTATTCTTGAGCTTTGTTGACAACGATGACGAAGTAACAATGTCTCAGCAAGCAAATGTTGTACTGTAATTATATAACACCAGACAACAGAGGATAAAAAATGGCTTTTAATACAAAAAAAGGCAAACAGTCTTTATTTACAGAAATAAATATCACACCGCTGACGGACATCTTCCTTGTTCTGTTAATCATAATGATGGTTATCGCACCGACATTTCAGTCAGTAGACAACAACATCAAGGTTCCGGAGATTAACAGCGGACTATCGGTAGAGCAAAAAAATGCTGTTGTATCTGTCACAAAGGACAGCCAGTTCTTTGTTAACGGTGAAAAGGTAGACCCTGATGATTTGACGGCAAAGCTCGAAGAAATAAAAGCTGGGCTTGAAAACAAAGAAGTTGTCGTTAAGGCTGACGAGAGTGCTCGAAGCAAAGAAATCATGAAAGTCATGCAGGCTGCACAGGCGGCTGAATATGAAAAGCTTATTGTGGCGGGTGAACCTCTTTCTAAAAAAGAGCAGAAGGATTTGACAAAGGATGCGAAGCAGCACAAATCACAGACGTCAAACACAATGAGTGAGAATAATATTCAAAGAGAATATAGGGGTACGGTCGGTGAAATACCGTCCGAAGAATAACATAATTAAAATTTTAGGTGAGGTAAAATAAATGTCCAGACAGAGAGACACATTTAGCGAAATAAATATTACACCGTTAACGGACATCTTCCTTGTTCTGTTAATCATAATGATGGTTATTGCGCCATTGCTTGACCAACAGGGACTTAACCTTGCCGTGCCTAACAACGTCGAAGTTAAAGAACTCAAAGACAGCAAACTTATATCTGTTCTTGTAACCAATGATGACAAATATGTTATAGATGATCAGGAAGTACCTACGGCACAGCTTGAGACATTGATTAAGGATAAGATTAAAGATCTTCCTGACGGGCTATTGATTATGTCAGACCCTGAAGCATCTCACGGTGCTGTGGTGAGATTGATGGACAACGCAAGAAATGCAGGCGTTACGAATATTTCTATCTCTGAATCGTAGTTATCTTTTCTACAATTTTCCTATAGTGTCATTCCTGCACAGGCAGGCTTGAGTCGTTAGCGAGATACGAGCTATACGAATCAGGATACTTGTACAAGTAGAATCTCATAGGCTTTGCATTTTGCAATGTACCAAAAACTTGCTTACCCTCACTGCGAATTCATGATATCTTATACATATGATAGATTTGTTGATTCTCTACAGCCTGAATAATCGCGAAAGAACGTTGTATTCTTTGCGTGCGGATATTGTAGAAAAATTCGGGCATTTTACAAAACCCAGTATTGGCACCATTCATCCTGCTTTAAAAAGAATGCTTGCAGGAAATATTGTCACTATAAGAAATGACTTCTCTTCAGGTGGTAAAAAATCTACGTTTTACGGGCTTTCATCTATGGGATTGAGTCACTTTAGAGAACTGTTCTTTAACCCATACAGCGAGAATCCGACTCTGTTCTTTACAGAAATACAGTCAAAGATTTCGACGATGTCTTTGTTGGAAACAGAGGACAGAGAGAAGTTCTTGAAAGAACTTTTAATGAAACTAGAATCCTATCTGCTTGATTTAAAAAATACTGCCGAGGATGAGTACATAAAGCTGGATGAATTCCAGAATGCTTTATTGCATAAAAATATTGAAGACATCGAGCGATACATAAAATTTATCGAGAAATTGAAAGCATAGTATGCCGGCGATAATTAGCAAAGTTGAAAAAAATTCGATAGCAGACGAACTCGGTTTTGAAAGAGGGGACAAAATTCTCTCTATCAACGGTGATGAGCTTAAGGATTTGATTGACTATCGCTTTTCTGTGAGCTGTGACTATCTTGAGATTGCACTTGAAAAAGCTAACGGTCAGCTTGAAGAATATGAGATTGAAAAAGATTTTGACGAAGATTTAGGCATAGTATTTGAGTCGGCTGTTTTTGATAAAATTAAAGCCTGCACAAACCGCTGTATATTTTGCTTTGTCGATCAGCAGCCTGAGGGATTAAGAGAATCTCTTTATGTAAAAGACGATGACTACAGGCTCTCTTACCTTCAAGGCACTTATATCACCCTGACAAATCTCACAAAATCCGACAAAGAGCGGATTGAGAAACTCAGACTCGGGCCTTTGTATATTTCTGTTCATACCACAAACCCTGAGCTTAGAATTAAAATGCTCAACAACCCTAAGGCAAGGAATATTTTAGAAGAATTGAAATGGATAAAATCCATAGATATCCCGCTGCATCTTCAGATTGTCTTGTGCCCCGGGTTCAATGACGGCAAGGAGCTCGAACGTACATTGAATGATTTGAAGAGTGTGAAGTCTGTTATTGAATCTATAGCTGTTGTACCTGTCGGGATTACAAAATTTCAGAAAAATGACCTGACACATTTAACAAAAAAAGTTGCCGAAGAAACTATTGATATTATTGACAAATTCAATACGGAAATGAAAAAATCTATAGCTCAAGCCAGCGATGAGTTTTTCTTAAAGGCAGAAAAAGAAATCCCTCCTGCTAAGTATTATGGAAAATTCGCCCAGCTTGAAGACGGAGTGGGTTCTATAAGGTTACTTTTGGATGATTTTGAAAAAAGAAAAAAGAAGCTTCCTCAAAAGTTGAACGCGCCTAAGAGTATAACTTTTGCTACTTCAAGCAGTGCTTCTTATCCGATAAAAAAAATTGTCGAAGAGCTGAACAAGGTAGAGAATTTGAAATGCGATTTTGTTGAGTTGAAAAACATATTTTTCGGTACTGATGTTACTGTTGCCGGGCTTATCACAGGTCAGGATTTGATTAAGCAACTGAAAGATAAAAAGATTGAGAACCTTATTATCCCGTCAGTTATGCTTCGTTCTTTCACAAACGACTTCTTGGATGGCACGCTTTTGAGCGAAGTTGAAAGAAAATTGAACTGCAAAATAACAGTCATCAAAGATGTTCATTCGACAAAAGAAATTTTCGGATTGTTGTAATTGTTGATAATATTTATTATGTAAAACCCTAATGTCATCCCGCAGCGTTAAGTTTTGCAAGATGTATTAGTTGAGTGCTGTGCGGGATAACTATAATTGTAGGCTTGAAGCCTTCAAACCTAACTGGTCAGATCCTGAATATTCCAAGATTAGTTAAGATAACAAGCCTGACGCTTCAGGATGACAGTGAACTTATTACATAATAAATATTATCATCTGAAATTAAACAGCTGAGAGCGACTTACTGCAGGCGTCCATCAAATAATCAGGCAGTCTTCTGTACATTTTGCCTGTGTTTGTGTCGACTGCAACGCAAGTGATTTCAGCAATAACATTGAGAACACCCGTGTTTTTGTCTTTTATTTCCTGATAGAATTTCACCTTCGTCGGACCACACTCAACAATAGATGTTTCAATGGTCAAAATATCATCCAGTCTCGCTGAGACCTTATATTTTACATTCAAATCAACAACAGGCATAACGTCACCGCTGTTGTGCATTTTTTCTAAATCTAAGCCCATCATGTTGCAAAGCTCAACTCTTGCCGCCTCAAGCCATCTTAAATATGTACCATGCCAGACAACTTTATATGCATCCGTATCTGCATAATATACTCTCAACTCATTTGTGTATTTCATTTTTTTATCCCTTTGTAAACGTTTGATGTTGGGCAGAAATGCCAACCTGCTAAAGCTTATTTCATCTAATTATACCTTAAAAGAATAATCCGTTTAAGTTTTGTTACTTTTTTTGAATTTGAATAGCAACTTTTTTATTTAGGGGTTTTAAAGCAAAAGTAGTAGCAACTTAGTGAAAGATTAAAAAAAAAATGACACAAATAATTAATTATCCCAGATTAAGAAATTTGCCTAAGGCTGTAAAACAAGAGTTTAATGCTAAACACGACAAACTTGTAGGTGGGCGTATAGTGGAGGCAACTCTTGATTTCCTAGTTACACCAAAAAACAAAATAGATTCTCTTATACAAAAAAACAGAGCATTGTTTGACGTTCGAGAAACAAATCTAATGGCGAAATATGAAAACAAATATATAACCGGAGAAAATATTTTTCAGTGGAATCCTCAAATGCGTCCAGAAAAGCAAGGTTTAATCGGGCATTTACAACAATACTTTAAATTACTGACTGCAAAGAAATCATAACCAGCAACTAATCAAACAGATTCTGAATTTTATCTTTTATCTCTTCAGGATCAAGTTCGTTAGTAACGTTATTCAAATCCATCGCAATCTGATACAGCTTCGCTGCTTCGATTTTATCCCCTTTGATTGCCACTGAACGAGCCATATTGTAGTAAGCCAAGGCATAATTAGGGTTACAGTCGATTGCCAGTTCAAAAAGCTCGATTGCGTTTTGAATTTTACCCACATCATCAAGATAAATTACACCTAAGTTATTATATGCAATATCGTAGGATGGATCATACTTGATGGCCAACTCATACTCTTTTATCGCTTCTGCTATGTCGCCTTTGCCCCAGTGAAGGAATCCTAAGTTACAGTGAATTTTAGCATTCGCCGGATCTATTTCAAGAGCCCGTCTGTATATGGTCAAAGCGTTATCGTATTCTTGTTTGTCATAGAAGGCGCTTCCAAGGTTTACAAATATATCAATATCAGTCGGAGTCAGAAGATAAGCACAGTGATATGCGCTGATTGCAGCATCTGTGTTGCGTTCACCTTCTTGCAAAACATACCCGAGTGTCTGTGCAATAACACTTGTGTAATAAGGTTTAGGGTTCAAAGATATTGCATTTTGATAGTGACCAATCGCTTCTTTAGCATCACCTTTCAGATATAAGATATTTGCCAAATTACTTTGATATTCTGCAGCATGCGGCTGTATTTCAATAAGTTTTTTATATGAATCAATAGCATTGTCGAAATCACCAAGCTCTTCATAAACGAGACACAGCGAACGGTATGCAGTGATATTCAAGCTGTCTAGCATTATTGCCATTTTGTATTCAATTATTGCTTCTTCAAAGCGCCCGATTGCTCTGTAAATATCGCCTAAAAGACAGTAGAGGAGAACGAACCCGGGAGCCTTATCAATAGCACCTTTATAGACCTCAAGTGCCGGTTCAACACCTTGTGTAGCCACAATAAACCAGCCCTTCATAAGGGTTGGAATAAATTTGAAATATGAAAGCGCTCTAAGAACATTTCTTATCGCATACTTATCAAACGGAAGAGTCAAAACCGAAAGCAAGAATTCTCTTTTTCTTTTAAAAGAAATTTTAAACCCTTTAAGAGACATTATCCGATACAAATTGAACATTAAATAATGAGCACGTGATGAAGCTAAAGGAGATAATTGAACTGCTTTTTGTGCAAACTCCATTGCGTCTTGAAAATGTGCTTTTTTAGTATGACAGCAGGCTATCATATAATAAGCGTTCGCCATTTTAGGGTTTTTATCGAGAGCAAGGTTATAGTAATTTATTGCCCTATCTATCTCATTCTTATAGAAGAACGCCATCCCTATTTTGAAATAAATTTCAGCAGAATCTATATAGGTTTCAAGCGCTCTTTGGTATTCAGTGATTGCCTCATCAAGATACTGGCGTGCCTGATGGATATCAAGATGCCATTCCATATACAAATCACCGAGTCTGATATGCAGATCAGCATTGGTCGGATCAATCGTAAGGGCACACTGACAGCACTCAATCGCCTTTTGGAGATTGCCGTTTCGGTAGAATTTATCAATATCTTTTTTTGTATATTGGTTCTTAGTGGCGTTCATCTGTTGCCCTTAGTTAGTATAGATAGTTTTATCTTAATTTAATTGCCATCTTTTTGCAAAGATTTAATACTTTTTATTACGTTCGCGCTCAAGCATTACACAGTATTTTATAATACGTTCGCGTTCTCTTTCATCCATAGCCGTGAATTCCATAACATATTCATTCGGTCTTTCCTGGCTTCTTCTAAAAACTCTGCCTGCTACAGGAATATTTTGAACCGGGTTTGTTAACACAAGCGTTCCGTCATATTGTCTTTCGGTCATGATTTCTTCTTTGGAATAGAATCTTATCCCGCCGCCGCTAAGGTCGATGGTTTGAGCTTTTAGTTTATGTTCATCAAGGTGAAGATAGAAGTTATTAGCATTAAATATTCTAAAATACTGTCTGTGTTGAATAATTTGCTCTTCTTCCTTAAATTCTATAGTCATATAGCCATCTTGCGGCTGGTCAATTATGACAGAATTAGTAACAAGAATACCTGAATAAGTGTAGATATAGCCCTTTACCGCTGTGCCTTCTTTCAATAAATTCCCATATTCGTAAGCCTGTTTAGGCACTCTTAGGTGCAGTCTGTCTTTTTCTACCGTGCTCACATGACATTCCAGATTGCCTTTTTCCTTTGATTCGTTTAGAAATTCCAGTAGTACCTTAGTGTCAGTAATAATTTTTGCCATCTTTTATATCTCCAAATATTTTTCCGGTGCCAGTACAGTTAAAACATGCGGTTCTTTTATATAGTTGTTCGCAACATTTTGTATATCCTGTGGTGTAACGTTTCTAATCATCTCGATAAGTTTTGCTTCAAAATCATACCCGAGTCCCTTATCTTCATAAAACGCAATCAAGCTGCCCTGCTGCATGTTTGTTTCCGTGAAGAATTGTCTTTTGCCGATAAGGTTGTTTTTTGCATTCTCTAATTCGTCATCCGAAACAAGAACATTTTTTATTTTATCAAGTTCTATCTTAAACCCTTCAAGCGAAGTTTTTATATTCTTAGGCTCTGTAGCTATGTAAACAGAGAAGTTCGCCGCGTTGTCAAAAATCTCATAACTGCTTCGAACCACATACGCCAGCCCTTTTTTATCTCTCAACTCAATAAAGAGCCTTGATGATAGACCGCTCGAACCGAGTATTGTATTCAAAAGCATAATCGCTGCATAATCTTTGCTGTATATTGTTGGGAAGTGCCAGCCTTGAAGTATCTGAGCCTGAGAAGCATCTTCTTTTTTAAGCTTAACTACTTTAGTTTCTTTTAAGACTGGTGTCGGTATGGCTGATTTTTGTGACGCTCCGTTTTTAACACTACTAAAATATTTATTAAACAAATCAAGGATTTTATTCTCTTCAATATCACCAGTGACGCTTATTATTTTTACAGAATTCGCTAATAATTCTTTATACACCTTTTCAATTTTTTCTTTTTTAACGGAATCTATGTTCTCAAGAATCAGTGTATAAGTATGGCCATATGTGTGGTTTGCATAAAGCGTTTTGTAGAAAGCATCAAGAGCTTTTGCTTTTGGAGAATCCAGCTCTGCCTCAATTTCGCCTTTTAATTTTGTCTTTTCTTTTTCAATTTCATCAAGCGTTGAATTTTCAATAATATCTGAAAGAATATCAAGTCCACGCTCGATATCTTCATTCAGACACAATAGCTTAAATCTGATGAAGTCATGTTTCATTTCGCAAGAACACTCCAGTGCGTTCTCATCCAGCTCTTGAGCTATTTGTTCAGCTGTACGTTTTTTTGTACCCTGCATAAACAGTCTATTCAAAAGGCTGTACTCGCCCGGTATTTCTTCGGGCTTATTTATTTTGAAATACAAAGTCACAGCAATACGGGGTGTATTTTTGTTTTCTTTCAGTATTATCGGGATGTTGTTATTAAGAATTAATTTTTTCATTATGTTGTCCTTGCATTTAATTTTGTCAATATGCTTGCTCGCAAAGTATCATTAAGAGTTTTCTGGATTGCCGCGTCGAACCTATGGTTCTCCTCGCAATGACGCCAAAGTCTATTTTTCGGGCATCAAAACCGATATCACAGAGTGTTTTATCGGAAGATATTTTTTAATGACGGCTTTCAAATCCTCCTGTGTGAATTTATCCAGTTCTCTTGAATATTCTTCAACAAGCTCCAGATTGTGGCAGACTGTCATATAGAACCCTATGTTTTCTCCTATCTCCGAAACTGTTTCTGCACTTTGAGCGAAAATAGTTTTTAATTTTTTCTTTGCTTTTTTGAATTCGTTTTCGCTGATAGGTTCATTTATAAGTTTATTGATTTCTTTTTTAATAATGTCTATAGCCTCATCCTTATTTTCAGGCTTAAAGTTCGCTTGAATAAGGAAATTTCCGCCGTCTTTAAAGTTGTAGTAGTCACTTGTAACTATATTAAATATAGGTTTAGGAGCTTTTTCAATAAGGTTTTGATACAGTCTTGAACTCTGTCCTTCACCCAAAATAACATTCGCCATCTCTAAACCGATGTTGTCTGTTATACTGCAGGCAACTGGTCCTAAATAACCCATTATTGCAAAGCTTGTATTTACCTGAGCTGTATTTTCAATGTATTTTGTTTCATTAGCAGGTTTGTCCAGTTCAAGCTGTTTATATTCGTGGTTTGCTCTGCCTTTAAAATCGAACTCTTTTGCAACTTTTTCAAGCACCTTGTCATTGTCAAAATCCCCTACGATAATTGTGGTCATGTTGTTTGGAGTATAGTGCGTGCAATAGTATTCCATTATCGTGTCTCTCGGGATAGAAGCTATTGTGTGAGCGAAGCCGATAACATCTCTTCTATAAGGGTGGCTCGTGTAGAGGTTTTTGTTCATTGAATTGTAAACCTTCGTCCATGGTTGATCGTCACGCATTCTTATTTCTTCAATAACAACGCATCTCTCGCGTTTATCAGCCGGTTCTGTTGTATTTATATCAAACGGTTCACCTAGTTCTTCACAAGGAATAATAGGATCCAACATCATATCGGCATGCAGCTCGATAGCCATATTGAAATATTCATCGTTAGGGCCCTTAGGCAAGGTGACATAGTAAAAAGTGTAGTCTTTCCAGGTTGCAGCGTTTACAATAGCGCCTTTAGCTTCTAATGTCTTGTCGAAGTAGCCGGCAGGATGTTTCGTAGACCCTTTAAACATCAAGTGCTCAAGAAAGTGAGATATTCCGTTATTTGAATCATCTTCATTGATAGAACCTGTTTTTACCCAGGTGCTCACATTAACCAGACCGCCTTCTTTATGCGCAAGGACTATTTTGTGACCTGATTCTCTCTCGTAAACCACTATGGGTTTTGATAGAAACGGATATTGTATCTCTTTTTTTCTTAAATTTTGCACTGAAAAACCTCATTTAAAACTACCAAACTATTCTATCAAATAATTCGCCCTTTGACACGTATATTCGATTGATTAATTGAGATAATAAATAATAGTGTAGGATTTGAGGAAAAATATTCAATAGTAACAGTAATGTTATTTATTTAATCGTGATTTTTTTCTCTTTTTGTTATATAATCAAAAAAGGTTACAACTTAGGTCTTCAGGATGAGCAAAGTTATTCCTGATAAAGTCTCAAACAGATTGACGCTTTATCACAGCATTTTGACAGAATACATAGAAAACGATATCGAACATATTTCGAGTCCTCAGATTGCACAGAGGCTCGGAATAGACGACTCTCAGGTGAGAAAAGATTTCAAACTGCTTAACAATGCAGGAAAATGCCGCGTCGGATATCTTACTACAGAGCTAAAAGATTCTATTGAAAAAACATTGCGTTTTACGACAGCAAAAAACGCAATCATTGTAGGTGCAGGAAATTTAGGTCTTGCGCTTGCAAAGTATGACAGTTTTAACAGTTACGGACTAAATATCATGGCTCTTTTTGATAACGATCCTCAAAAAATAGATATAAGCGTTAATGATAAACAGATTTATCATATATCCAAGCTGCCTATTATGGTCAATAAACTGAATGCAGAGATTGCTATTCTCACAGTTCCAAGACCATACGCGCAGAAAGTTGCGGACTTTTTAATTGAGTCTAACATAAGATATATATGGAATTTCACTCCTGCGGTATTAAAAGTTCCTCCGCACATAAAAGTATGGAACGAAAACCTGATTGCAAGTTTTTTGCAGTTTACCTGCAAAGAATTAATATAAAACCCTCTGAGGTATGATATGACAAAACTCTCATCCAGTCTCGAAGATTATTTAGAAACCATCTACAACGAAGTAGAGAAAAACGGTTTTGCTAAAGTTACGGACATATCCAACATTTTGAATGTAAAAAAGGCTTCTGTGACAGGCGCCTTAAATAATCTGCTTGCTAAAAAACTAATAAACTATGAGCCCTACTCAGCCATTACGCTTACACAAGAAGGCGAAAAGGTTGCTAAAGAAATATTAAAAAAACATAAGATTATGACAGATTTCTTTTCTAAATTATTGTACCTCTCATCTGATGAAGCGGATGAAAATGCCTGCAAAATCGAGCATGTGATGTCTGAAGAGATGTTTGACCGGATTACCAAATTTTCTGTTTTTATACAAGAATATGCCGATAAAAATCCCGGATTCAGTAAAGAAATAAAAAGTTTGTATAAATAATGAAATCTTTTACTTGACATTTATTTTTGTTTTCAATATTGTTAGGCAAGGCTAACACATCGAGAAAACAAATGAAAATTGCTACACTTGCTAAATACGTAGACCAGCCGGTCGTCTTAAATAAACTTCAGGAGAAAATGCCTGCCATTTTAATTGCAGGCGGTGCGGCTTTTGGTGTGCATGATATGGTTTTTCATTCGTCAGGGAAAAAAGGAGACAAGGGCAAGCAGGCTGTAAAGAATGTAATTATTCTGTCTACAACAATTGCAGCTTCTCTAATTGGTGCAAGGGGCCTAAAAATCGGCGGGCAGAAAATAATCAAAGGCCTAATGGAAAACAAACCCCTTCAGGAAGTTATTGATAAACAAAAAACAGCTGTACAAAAATTCATAGATTCAACCAAACCTTCTGATAAAAAAATTATTGGTATTCTTGAAAAATCCAAAGAGAATCATCTGAGTCTTAAGGAAATTGAAACCCTCACTGAAAAACTTCCGGAATCAAGTCACAAAAAAGAACTTTTCGATGTTATATTTCCGAAACCCAAAAACACTAACTCAAAAAAAGTTTTCTCAGAAATAGGCCGTTTATCTTTACTTGGTCTTATTCCTGTTGTGGGCGGTATAGTGGGCGGGCTTGCAGCAGATGAGGCTACTAACACAAGTTCCAGGAAATCTGTTGCCAACAAGATTAAAGAAGGTTTTTATCAATACTTTGCCAATATTTTCCTATGTAATGTAGGCGCAGGTGCAGCGTTGTATGGTGCTGAAAAGTTACAAGAAGCAAAAGTTATTAAGCCATTGACCCCAACGAAAAAACTCGGGGTAATAATGGGCGGGATTGTTGCTATGGGTATCGTTGGCGGAAGTGCCATTGCGAATTACATGAGTAAAAAAATTATCGACCCGATGTTTAAACAAAAAGAAAAGAAAAATCTATATTCAGAAAGAAAGCCAGAGCTTCTTGATGTTGCGCTTCACGTAGATGATATTGCGACTGCAGGTGTTCTTTCAGGGTTCAAGTGGATTGAGCCTGCGCTGCCGTTTATGTATTTTATTTCAGGATACCGTGCCGGGATTGGTTATCGAAACGGCGAAGGACACCACGTTCATAATTCAAATAAGGCAAACAAGCCACACAAGCATCACCAGCATCCTCGTAGAGAATTAAAAAATAATTAAATTTTTGTTTGGACTAAAAGATTTTTTATAATATACTGTCAAAGACCTATAAAGTAGGTTGGGCTTTCAGCCCAACAATAGGGTCTGTGTCATTCTTGCGAAAGCAGGAATCACAGATGCTCAGCTTGTAGGGTGCACTTACCGGTGCACCGGCAAATGTTTTGGTGCAGTAGTAACTGCACCCTACAGAAACTCAGAGGGTTTGGATGAGAGATATACAGATATTCTGTGACTTTGACGGTACGATTACAAAAGAAGACACGCTGAATAAATTTTTAAGAATATACGCAGATGAAAAATGGTTAGAGATAGAAGATGAGTGGATTGCAGGGAAAATCGGCTCTAAAGAATGTATCTATGAGCAGATGAAACTCGTGCCGAAGCAGAGTGCAAAGGTTCTTAGTGATTTTATTAACGAAATTGAAATCGATGAATATTTTATCGAATTTATTGAGTATGTAAAAAAGAATAATATCGATTTTTATGTAGTCAGTGACGGGTTTGATTACTTTATCAACAGAATCCTGAAGAAGTATGGTATTAATGACATTATCGTCTTTGCCAACCATGTTAATTTAGAAGACGAAAAATACGTCTGTGAGTTTCCGTTCACAAACCTAGACTGCAAGGCGGCTTCGGGGATGTGTAAATGTAATATTGTTAACAAATATAAAAGGCCTGAAAGCACTGTCCTATATATAGGAGACGGTGGTTCAGATTTTTGTGTATCAAAAAAGATGGAAACTATATTTGCAAAGGGAAAGCTATTGGAGTATTGTAAATGTAATAAAATTGCAGGAAGTGGTTTGATGGGGTTTGGGGATTTCAAAGAAATACTGGACTACTTGAAACAAGGAGATTAATATGCTCGAGACGAAATTTAGATTATCTGATGCGGAAATTAAAGAACTGGATAAAGAATACTGCTCGTGGGGTGATACCGTTCACTATCATGATGACCAGACTATTTTCAGAAACTGTGAAGGGTCATATCTATATGACTCAAATGACACACCATATCTTGATCTTCAAATGTGGTATTCGAGCTGTAATTTAGGATATAAGAATAAAAGAGTAACTGATGCGGTTTTAGACCAAATTCAAACACTGCCTCAAATTTCTTCAAGATTTATGTATGACTATAAGGCATTGCTTGCGGCTAAAGTTGCAAAAGCAAACCTCGACAGATTTGGCGTAAAAGGCAGAGTTCAATTCAACGTCGGCGGCGCACAAGTCAACGAAGATATGTTGAAACTCATCCGTAACTATACAAAAAAACCTAAAATGTTCGCATTTATGGGCGGATATCACGGAAGAACACTCGGCACAACAGCCGTAACTTCGAGCTACCGTTACAGAGAACACTTTGGTGAATTCTCAGATACGGCACATTTTGTACCGTTCCCATACTGCTTTAGATGTTTCTATGGCAAAAACTGTGAGACTTGCGATATGTATTGTGTAAAACAATTCGCAAAATTATTCGAAAGCGAATACCACGGTGTTTATGATCCGGGTACAAAACAGTGTGAATTTGCAGGCTTTATCGCAGAACCACTTGTAGGCACAGGCGGGTATATAGTTCCTCCGAAAGGATATTTCAAGGCATTGAAAAAAGTGCTTGATGAACATAATTTGATTTTTGCAGTGGATGAAGTTCAAATGGGCTGTTTCAGAACAGGAAAACTCTGGGCGATGGAGCATTTCGGTGTTACACCTGATGCAATGTCTTTTGCTAAATCAATAACAAATGGTATGAACCCGTTAGCAGGTATGTGGGCTAAAGAAGAATTGATTAACCCGAAAGTATTCCCTGCCGGAAGAACGCACTCTACATATGCGGCAAACCCTATCGGAACTCGTGCCGGATATGAAGTTATGTCTATCTTCGAAGAGGAAAGAGAAGAATTTGAGAGAGAAATCGCAAGAAAAGGCGGCAAGTTCCTTGATGGATTAAAAATTCTTGAGAAAAAATATAAAAATATTGGTACCGTAAGCGGGTTGGGCTTTGCTTTAAGTATTGAAGTAACCGAATCTGACGGATATACGCCGGCAAAACAGCTTTGTGATGATATCATTGAGGCAGGTTTGAAGGGTGATTTGACATACCGAGGCAAAAAATGCGGTATCGTACTTAATAACGGCGGATACTTTAAAAATATCATTACACTGGTTACGCAGCTTTATATTACCGATGAAGAAATCGATATGTCTCTTGAACTTATAGATCAGTTATTTGCGAGATATGCTGTTTAAGTAAAGCAGGAAAAGGGTTGGGATTGGAATTTGAGTGAGAGTTTAGATTTCGAGTTTAAACATAAAAACTGCAAAAGGGCGGTGCTGCTGTTCCACGGAATGACTGGCAGTCCTTTTGAAATGAAAAAACTCGGCAAAGCTCTTTTCGATGCTGAATTCGACGTATACTGCTACTGTCTTCCGGGGCATGGAACAAGCCCTATAAGTATCAAAACAGTCAAATGGGAAGACTGGTATTTTGATTCAACAAGCCACTACCGTGATTTGGCGAAAAAGTACGATGAAGTTTATCTCGGTGGACTTTGCATGGGAGCGGTTCTTGCGCTAGCAATCGCATCAGAATACAAAGAAGTGACAGGAGTGCTTTCACTTTCAACTACACTATTTCTAGACGGCTGGACTATTCCCTGGTACAACGTTTTGATGCCGTTAGGTCTGCATACTATTATCAGATATTATTATTCATTCCCTGAAAGAGAGCCGTACGGTTTAAAAAATGAGGCTTTAAGGAAAAAAATTGCAGCACTTCAAAAAAAGAACACTGTCGCTCTGGACAATTATCCAATGAGCTGTATCTATGAATTGTTAAAAATGTCCAAGGCAACACAAAAATTGATGCACAAAGTTAAATCACCGGTTCTTTTGATGCACTCAAAAGAAGATGATTTGACCAGCCCGAAGAGTGCCGAGTTTGTTTATAAAAATGTTTCATCAAACATTCGTGAATACATAGAACTCAACAACAGCTATCATTTGGTGGTTATGGACAACGAACGTGAATTTGTTTTTGAAAAATGTATCGAGTTTATGAATAAAATTTCTCAATACATGGAGTCGGGGGTGAGCACCAATGCATGATACATTGACTGAGATTAAAAATTTTATTGCACTCCATCCAAACTCGCTTCTGCTGATAATTTTTACCAACATTATTTTAATCATATCTTTTATTGTAGGAAAACTCGTTCTGTATAAATTTGAAAATGCGGTAAAGTTCTTTTCTTTATTTGCAATTTTTGTAAGCCTTGTTTTTGTTGCATATTTTGCATCAATTCTATGCTTCTCAATTACAAATCTATATTCAGGTAATGCAGTCTATGCAGCAATGTTCCCTGTATTTTTGTTTTTGCCGTTTATTATCGGGCACTTTACAACGTATGAAAAAATACATTTCTATACTAATGTTCAGGTTTTGACGCTTGTAATAAGCCTATTGTTGGCGTTTTCGTTTGTATAGCCTACCAACAAGAACCAATTGACCCTGCTGCACAAGTTTTGCCGTCTATCCAGATAGCATATTCAAGTTCTGCTGCTTTAAATTTGGCACCCGTGATAA
>JAVBRY010000107.1:0-7140 GCA_031547505.1 Candidatus Gastranaerophilaceae bacterium
TTGATAAATAGTATATCCCAACTTCTTTTATTTTGCATGTATTAGTTGTGTATTTTGTTCTTTAGCTTATCGATAATATTCTCATTACCCTTTTTGTTGGATGAGATTTCATGAAGCTTTGCATAAAGCCTTTTTTCTTCATCGTTCAAGGATTTTGGGGTAGCAATTCTAATCATAACCAAATGATCGCCTTTTTTCTCATTATGACCAAGGAATGGGATGCCTGCATTTTTGATAGTAAGAACTTTTCCATACTCGACACCTGCGGGAATATTCAGTTCTTTAGGGCCTTGAACTGTTTCAACCTGAATAGTATCGCCTAAAACTGCCTGAGGGAACGTGATTTGCTGTTCGGTATAAACATTAAAGCCGTCTCGTTTGAATGTTTTGTGTGGTTTTACGTACACAACAACAAATAAATCTCCGTTTGTACCTCCGTTTTTGCCCGAGTCACCCTCTTGAGATATTCTGATTTTTGCATTGTTGTCTATGCCGGCAGGGATTTTAACTTTGATAGTTTTTTCAGCTTCAATACGCCCTTCGCCTTTGCATTTTTTGCAGGGAGAGCCTATAACTCTGCCTTCGCCATGACATTTCGGGCAGGTAGTAATTTGTGAAAAGCTGCCTAAAATAGTTTGTGTAACTTGAGATACTCTGCCTTGTCCTCCGCAAGTCGGGCATATTGAAGGCTGTGTACCGGGCTCCGCACCAGTTCCAAAGCAGTGTTTACAGTTTTCAAGGTGATCGATTTTAATTTCTTTTTCGATACCAAAAACAGCTTCTTCAAAATCAAGCTCCAAATCGAGTCTTAAATCGTGGCCGCGTTGGGGAGCATTAGGGTCAACGCCTCGTGTAAACCCGCCTCCAAAGCCAGAAAAGAATGTTTCAAAAATATCGTTAAGGTTGCCAAAGCCGTAATCAAACGGTCCGGCTCCGTCGAATCCTGCACTTTTAAGCCCGTCTTCGCCATAGCGGTCGTACAATGAACGCTTGTCTTCGTCCATTAATGTTTCATAGGCTTTTCCAAGCTCTTTAAATCTGTCCTCTGCATCAGGAGCTTTATTTACATCAGGGTGCAGTTCTCTGGCCTTTTTTCTGAATGCTTGTTTTATTTCGTCTTGTGTGGCATCTTGGCTTACGCCTATAATTTCATAATAATTAGTCATTGTTCTCACTATTCTTGGACCGCAACATTAACCAACGACGGTCTTAAAACCTTTTCACCTAATTTATATCCTTTTTGCAATTCCGCAATTATTTTGTGGTCAGGGTATTCACTCGTCGGAGTCTGCATAACAGCTTCATGGAAATTAGGATCAAAATCCAAGTCTTTTGTATCAATAACTTCAAGACCGATTTTTTTCAACACTTCATAAACTTGTTTAAATCCGACTTTATAACTTTCTTTCACAGTTTCAATATCATCGCTGTTTTCTGCGGCAGTCATAGCCCTGTCAATGTTATCGAGTGCTTCGAGCATTTTTTTTAGCGTATCTTCAGCACCATATTTCAAGAGAGCTTCACGTTCTTGTGCCTGTCTTTTTCTGTAATTATCGAAATCTGCAGCCAATCTGATATATTGGTTGTTAACTTTATCCATTTCATCTTTTAGTGTCGAAATCTCAGTATTTGCAGCATCTCCAATTGCATTTATCTGTGCTTCGCACACTTCAGCACATTCTTCCGCAAACGGATTTGTATCAGAAATAGTTTCTTCAATATTATTATTTTTTTTGTTATCAGTGTTCCCCATTGCAAGTCCCTTTATAAATAATATGTGATATAGCCGGAGTTCATATTCAGTCAGCTACAATACAACTCATTATAAGTTATCAATATAGTTACTCAAGCTTTTTTAATTATTTCTTAATTTTTATGTGTACACCAGACACGTATTTACTATTATTTAGGACGATAATTATTAACAAAAGTTTTATTCAAGATAATAACATTTTGGCACAGTACGTGTTATTAGCTCTTTTAAGGCATTGTTAAGAAATGTAATAATTTTCGTACATGCTGAATTTCATGAAATTAAAAACTCTTTATATATATATCAGACATCATGTGTATATATTGAGTATAAGAGTAAAACAAAGGAGTAAGACTATGTTTCAAAAAGTAGCCCCCGTAAGCTTTTTGGGCCAAAAGGCCGAAACTGCAGGATCGCTGGCAAACGCACAGAAGCCAGAAACTGCAGGTGTTTTGGCGTTCAAAGAACGACCAGACGTAGCAGGATCGTTAGCCGCTGATAATAACGGCAACGGCAGTACATTTAACGCTATTGCATAGGAGTCATATCGATGCAACAAAGTGGTCAGACAAAATTGGAGTGACATATGAATGATGTAAGAATTGTCAATTATACTCTGATTGCCGCTTTATTATTACTAATGGCGACGTATATGATATCAATGCAAAGTTTATCAAAAGCAAACAGTTACGATAGAGACTTGTATACGGTAACAGCATTCAGATTATAGTTTAAAAGCACCTTCACAGGTGCTTTTTATTTTGTTATTCTATTTTGAAACTTTTTCTGCCTGTACCTGATAGCAGTCTTTGCAAAAAACGTCTTTATCCTGTGCCGGTTTAAACGGGACCTGTGTATGGCAGCCGCATTTTGAACAGATTACATCATACAGCTTCTTTCTGTTTTTTTGTCTTCTGTTTTTTCTACAATCAGGGCAGCGTTTAGGCTTATTTACCAAACCTTTTTCAGCGTAGAACTCCTGTTCACCAGCTGTAAAAACGAATTCTGCACCGCAGTCTTCACAGCTAAGTTTTTCATCTTTGCTCATTTTTTGTTGTTCTCCTTAATTAATAAACGGGGTAAATACCTAAGAATAGACCTTTTGCAGAGAGACACATATACTCAGTACTTACAGTGCTATTTTACAACTTTTTTTGTTTTTTTTCAAGATGTAAAAATAGTCAAGGACTGCATCTCGACAACATAGATTAATGTTTTATGTTTTGCAAAGATTAAAGACCGCTCCTCCTAGGAACACTTCAAGCAACCAAATAACATATTGTTATTAGATTTTTGTTTTATGAGCAGATTGGTGATGTTGCTTCTGAGTGAGCCTATTGCCTTCGGATGAAAGATTGTCGTGTTTGGAGTTGGTTGAGGCTTTATGTATTGGGTTGCTTGAAATGTTCTGTCTCCCCCGCTAAACGCAAAGATTGAAATCTGTCGAGATGCAGTTCTTGCCTAGCCAGTGATTTTAAGCACTTCGTAGATATTAATTTTTCGTGCCTTACCTTTTATCGTTACTTCTCTGATTTTAATAACATCTACTATCTGAGAAATTTTGTTATATGTATCCTGACTAATCAAAATATGGGTTTTATAAATTTTATTATAATCCTCAATCCTGCTGGCAATATTAACAGCATCACCAATCACAGTATATTCAAACCTGTTTGCAGTACCGACATTACCGACAAAAACCTCGCCTGTATTAACGGCAATGCCTATATCGATCTTGGGCTTTCCTTCGTTTATCCAGCGGTTCTGTATACCTTTAACTGTTTTGTTCAACTCATACGCACATCTGACCGCGTTTTCAGCATGGTGTTTATCCTGTATCGGCTCTCCGAATATAACAAGAACTGCATCTCCGATAAATTTATTAATAACGCCGTTGTACTTTGTGATTATCGGTTCAATTTCTGTAAAGTACTCATTCAACAGCTTTGAAACCTCTTCAGCACTGTGAGTCTCGGACAATGAAGTAAATCCTCTTATATCCGCAAACATTATGGAAATTTCGGCTTTTTTCCCGCCCAATTCGACATTTCCCGGATTTTTGAGGATTTTGTTTTTAATATCATCAGAGATATAGTGCCCCAGAAGCTGTTCTAACCTGGCACCTTCTCGATTTAAAAACACCCGCTTATACGTGGCTGTAAAAAACGGTATTATGCACAATGAGATTAGCGGTCCGAAGAGACTTGTAAAAATATAGTTATTCAAAAGTATTCGATATGCAGTAAAATAAGCTAATATGAAGAATAGCAGCATCAAGTACTTTATCCAATTATCTACGAGCAAAAATGCAATCAGAGCAACAAAAGAGATACTCAGCACAACAAAAAGCCGAACATTTTCACTGACAACTATTGTTTTTTCGTTTTCAAAAGCTTCATTTATAACATCAACATTTTGGGTATCGAACTTCTTTTCTACAAAGTATATGTCCGTTCTTTCATCCATAAATTTATAACTCAAGTGGTTTATCGAAAAAAGAATACAAAGCAGTGATGCTATGAATAATAATAAAACGTTTCGCATTTTCATATCTGAATTTTACTTTTATATGCCGTTTTGGGCAAGTGAATTTGATGAATATCAGTTCATCTTACTTTATACACCTCGACAATAATAGCTTATTGTTTTGCACAAATTAAAGACCGCTCCTCCTAGGCACACTTCAAGCAACCCAATAACATATGGTTATTTTAGTGTTGCTTTAGTATGTAGATTGTTATATTTGTTTTTGGAGTGCCTATTGCCTTCGGATGAAAGATTGGTTTGTTTGGGTTAGTTTGGGCTATGTGTATTGGGTTGCTTGAAGTGTGCTGTCTCCCCCGCTAAATGCAGAGATGGAAATATGTCGAGATGCGCAAAGCAAGATGAACATGCCGAAAAATTAATACTATACATAATATTTTTTTGGTAATATAAAAGTGAGGTAATTATGCTATTAACAATTGATATAGGAAATACATCAACCTCTATAGGGATATTTGATTCGGAAAGACTTGTTGCCAACTGGTCAATTTCAACGGATAAACACCGCTCTATTGATGAAATAGGAATTTTGCTGGTCAATTTATTAAACCTGCATGATTTCAAAGGCAAAGTTCAAAATGCTGCGCTATGCAGTGTTGTTCTGCCTTTGACAGACCGTTTCAAAAAGGCATTGAGTGAATATTTAAAAATTACACCCTTTATTGTTTCAAATAAAACTGTTACCTCAATAAAATATGACTACGACAATCCTGATGAAATAGGACCTGACCGTATAGTCAACGCATTCGCAGCATACAGCAAATATAAAAAGGCATGTATAGTGGTGGATTTTGGAACTGCAACTTCTTTTGATATTGTATCTGCCAAAGGTGAATTTTCAGGCGGTATAATCTGTGCAGGGATGAATATTCAGGCAGAGAGCCTTAAAAAATTCACATCAAAACTGCCTTTAATAAAAATAGAATCATCAAAGACAATTATCGGCAAAAACACAATTGATGCAATGCTCTCAGGTATAGTGAGAGGACATGCCAAGATGGTTGAAGGCTTGATAAACGAATGTCAAAAGGAACAAGAACTTGGCAATGACGTTGTTGTTATTGCTACAGGCGGATATGCTGAGATTATTTCGCAGTATATGGAGAGAAAATTTGATTACATAAATCCTTTCCTCACTTTAGAGGGATTGAAGTTGATATATGAATCACAGGATTCAAAGGAGAAATCATGCCGTTACAAATAGGAGATAAGACGTTTAGTTCCAGATTGATGGTCGGAACGGGAAAATTTTCAGATTACGAAACAATGAAACAAGCTCATGCTGCTTCAGGTGCTGAAATAGTCACAGTAGCAATAAGAAGAGTCGATACAAATGCTCCCGGGCATGTCGGTATTATGGACCATATAGATTTAAACAAGTACTGGCTTTTGCCTAACACAGCAGGATGTGCGACTGTCGATGAAGCGTTAAGGGTTGCAAGACTCTCAAGAGCCATGGGCATAAATAACTGGATAAAACTTGAGGTTATACCTGATTCTAAGTATCTTTTGCCTGATCCGATTGCTACTTTAGATGCAGCCGAAAAACTTGTTGCAGAAGGGTTTGTTGTACTACCATACATAAATGCTGACCCTCTTTTAGCTAAGAGACTGGAAGAAGTCGGATGTGCAACAGTCATGCCTTTGGCTTCACCTATAGGCACAGGTCAGGGTGTGAAGACACTTGAGAATATAAAGATAATCATTGAACAATCAAATGTTCCTGTTGTTGTAGATGCAGGCATAGGCGTACCTTCGGATGCGTCACTTGTTATGGAACACGGAGCAGATTTTTGCTTAATAAATACAGCTATAGCGCAGGCTCAAGACCCTGCTAAAATGGCAGAGGCGTTCAAATACGGTGTACTTGCCGGAAGAACTGCCTATGAAGCCGGACGTATGCCTATAAAAGAATATGCAAATGCGTCTTCACCTTTAACCGGGATCGTAGGTAAAAATTAAATTAAGTAGTCGCCAAAACAGCCATCAACACTAGCTCTTAAAATTTATTTGTTAATTTTTGTTAAAATTTACAGAAAAGAGACGTCAGAAGTAACAAAAAAAAATCTGCACGGATATTAAAGCTAACATAACCGTACTTTATTGGAGGATAAAATGATACAAGTACCACCTGTGAATATACCACAGCCGCAACAACCTGTTTCTTTTCAACCGCAACAGGTACCATATTTCCAACAACCACAAATGCAGCAGCAGCCACAGTACAACGCAGTAAAAATTGATATTGTTAAACCGGAAGTAAATACACCACAAATGCCTATGATGGCACCTGCTATGCCATACGCATATCCACAGCAGGCTGTATACAACTACCCTGTACAATCTGTATATGACGCACCTATGCCGCAGTTGTCTGCTCCACAGATTCAACAGGCTCCTGTACCTGCACAGGTAATTCCTACAGTACAACCTCAAGTGATTACACAGCAGCCACAGGTTCAAATATAAAGAAATAAATAAAGCAGCTTACGGGTTGCTATATTTTTGAAGTTAACTGAATATTGTTAAGAATTATTAAATATTTATTTTAAAATAGCAATTTTTAATCTTCACATCTATTTAATAAGCAGAACATTAATAAAAAAATAAATATAATTCTGTAATAGGGGAAATAATATGATTCAATCACCACAAAATTACTACCAGCCGCAGCCGCAGCCTGTCTACTATCAACCACAACAGGCTCAACCACAACCGCAGCCGCAGTACAACGCAGTTAAAATTGACATCATTGAGCCGAAAGTAAATACACCTGGTTCACAACTGTCAAACTATAACTACCCTGCTGCTCCTATGTATAATTATCAGCCGGCACCATACTA